>CAJFTV010000001.1 GCA_904420055.1 Candidatus Alloscillospira gallinarum
GGCGCTACAGGAGCTGCCGGGCCCACCGGGCCCACCGGCGACACCGGCGCTACAGGACCTACCGGACCTACTGGCGACACGGGCGCTGCCGGTGCTACCGGCCCCACAGGTCCTACTGGGCCCACGGGTCCTGCAATAACACAGAATGCACTATATACTACAAATGTGTCGTCACAGTCTCCATCAGCAAGTACGGCACTCACCCTTGACACAAACCAGCTAACCGAGGGAACCGCCATAACTCACACGCCCAGCAGCGGTGACATTCAGCTCACCGAATCCGGAAACTATGAGATATCCTACTCGGCAGTTGCGACAAACGTCTCCTCAGTTCCCACAACGGCAAGCCTCCAGTTCAATCTGGACGGCGCTGTTGTCCCCGGAACTCTGAAGACCTCCACAATAACGGCCTCAGGCGACACTCAGGTGCTGGCCGCAACCGCTATAGTTAATGTTGCGTCCTCTTCAACCCTGACTCTCGTTGCAAACAACGCGGACGCATCATTTACAAATGTGGGCATAACTGTACGCAAGCTGGATTAAAAGTTAAAAATCAGCCATGCCGGGGGCGCAGTACCGCGTCCCCGGCGGAAATTCGCGGCAGAACGGAGAATCTTAAATTGAAAATTTATGTATATGCAATAGCAAAAAATGAGGAGAAATTTGTGCGCCGCTGGGTCACCTCCATGAGCGAGGCAGACGGCATTTTTGTCCTGGACACAGGTTCTACCGACAACACAGTACATATGCTGCGCTCCCTTGGCGTGACAGTTCAGTCCGGGGAGGTTATCCCCTGGCGTTTTGACACCGCACGAAACATGTCCCTTGAGCTTGTCCCGGAAGACGCGGACCTGTGCGTCTGCACCGACATTGATGAGGTTTTCAGAAAAGGCTGGCGAAAGAGTCTGGAAAGCGCCTGCATACCGGGCGTAAAACAGGTAAAATACCGTTACACGTGGAATTTTAACCCCGACGGCTCTGAGGGAATAGTGTTCTGGGCTTCAAAAGTTCACGCGCGCCACGGTTTTTCGTGGGTAAATCCTGTGCATGAGGTACTTGACTACAATTCCGACGAGCCATACATGTGCGTATTTGCCCCCGGAGTACAGCTCGACCACCGGGCGGACGATACAAAGCCACGTACACAATACCTTCCGCTTTTGGAAATGGCAGTAGACGAAACCCCGGACAACGACAGGAACATGCACTATCTGGGACGGGAATATATGTTCCGCGGCATGTGGCAGAAATGTATTGACACCCTGAAACGCCACATTGAAATGCCCTCTGCAAGATGGGAAGACGAGCGCTGCGCCTCTATGCGGTATATAGCTCTTGCATTTGAAAAGCTGGGCAATTATAATGAGGCTGAGCGCTGGCACATGAGGGCTATCGGTGAGGCTCCGTGGCTGCGTGAGCCGTTTATTGACTGCGCCTCTTTCTTCTACCATCGGGAAAAATGGCCAATGGTCTACGCTATGTGCCTTCGTGCCCTGGAGATTGAAAAACGCCCTCTGACATACATAAGCCAGGGGTACTGCTGGGGAAGCCTGCCATATGACTACGGAGCGCTGGCGGCATATAACATGGGGCTCTATGACAAGGCGGCAGAGCTCGGTGAAAAGGCGCTTGAGCTTGCGCCGGAGGACCGGCGTTTAAAAGAAAACCTCAGGATATACATGACAAAAATACAGTAAAGTACACAAAAGATACGGAGGATATAAAAGTGAACAGGTGTTTAAAGCTCCAATATGAACTGATTAAGGTTATAAACCGTCAGCCGCGGGATATTTCCCGGGACGAGACGCTGGAATGGGAGACCGTACACATGGCTTCTTCCGGCAGAACGGCGTGGCTGCTCTCGCTGGAACGCGGAATTGACCCGGAAATTCCGGCATGCGCCGCTGTCGTGCACGATTATGGACGCATAATAACCGGAGTTCAGAAAAATCACGCCGAGGCAGGTTATCTGCCAGTGCAGGAATTTTTAAAAAGCACCGGTCTCTTTACCTCCGAGGAAATTGCTACCATCGCCCTCGCCGTCAAAAACCACAGTCTCAAAACCGAGGTAGGGACAGCCATTGAGGAAATCGTAAAAGATGCGGACGTCATAGACTGCTACCAGTACGGCCTGCCCTTTGACCGCCCGGAAAAAGAAACAAGGTACTTAAACTGGCTCAATGGTAAAAAGTAAATCCCAATTCACGTATAAGAAAGGACACCCACAAGGGTGTCCTTTTTATCCTCTATA
>CAJFTV010000002.1 GCA_904420055.1 Candidatus Alloscillospira gallinarum
ACGTATACCGTCCTGTAGTCTGTATATATCACCATGCCCGGACGTGCCCCTGAGGGCTTTTTCACATATTTCACAAGAGTATAGTCCACCGGGACATTTGCGCCGTCCTTTCCCTGGGAATAGAGCGCCGCGAGCACGGCCGCCTCTCTTATCGTACCCTCGTCGATCTCCCGTCCCTCTGAAGAAATTACGACGTGGCTGCCGTGTATTTTCTGTGTGTGCAGCCACATGTCGGTCTTAAAGGCGTCCTTTAAAGTCAGGACATCATTTTCACGGTTGTTCCTGCCCACTCTAATTCGCAGGCCGGAGGTAGAGCGAAATTCCATGGGTTTTCCAGCCGGGGGATTTTTCTGCTGCTTTTTCCCCTTAACCTGTCCTTTTATATAACCGCTCTCCTGGAGCTCCAGACGTATCTCCCCAAGGTCACGCTCTCCGGCGGCACGGCCAATCTCGTCTAAAACGCTCTCCAGATACTCAAGCTCTTTCTCTCCCTGGGAAATCTGTTCAGCCAAAAACTTCTCTGCGTTCTTTGCCTTGCTGTATTCCTTGTAATACTTAGCGGCATTCTGCTGCGGGCTTTTTGACGGGTCAAGCTTAATCTCTGTCTCGCCGCCCTCCGGGTCATAGAAATTTTCCGCCCTGAGAATTGTCATACCGCGCTTTATCCTGTGGTAATTTGCCGCAATTATATCCCCCTGCTGACGCAGCGTCTCCCGGTTGAACGTGGCCTCATACTCCTGACGCTGTAAACTCAGCTTCCGCCTGAGCCTGTCTATGGCATTTTTCACCGATTTTGTAAGTGCGTAGGAGCGCTGCCGAATGCGCTCAGCTGCCGCACGTTTCCCATAATACGTCTCAATAAGCTCCGAAAAGCTGTTCAGCCTTCTGCCGGTTAAATATCCGCCGTACTGTAAAATCTCAACACAGTAAAATTCTGTGGGCTTCCCGTCTCCGTCCTCAAGGAGGAAGGGGACAAATTCACCTTTTAAAATCCGCCCCGCCAATTCCTCACAGCACCCGGCAAGTGCCTCGCCCCTGTCCGAGGATAAAACCTCCTCTGCGGTTACATCTGTCGTACCGCAGGCACGGTATACGATTTCCCTTGCCATAAGCGGAGATATTCCGGAAAAGAGGTCAAGTATTAATTTATCCGCCCTCTTGTGTCCCGGCGCTCTTTTAAGTCCCGACAAAACCGTCTCACTGTCAAACTTATCTGTAAACGGCATTTTCTCCTGCGGCGGCGGTACGCGGTACCGCATGCCCGGCAGCACCTGCCGCTTTTCGGACATGAGTATGTCAACCCGTTTAAGGCAGTCAATTATAAGCATTTCACCGTCAGTGAGTATGATATTTGAAAACTTGCCCATCATCTCAACCACAAGGTGTTTTTCACTCACCTGTCCCATGCTGTCGGCAGAGTCTATCAGTATATCAGCCGCGCGCTCCCCTGGTATCTGGCAGATATCTCTAATCCTGCCCCCCACAAGATGTTTTCTCAGCAGCATACAGAACATGGGAGGCTGTGCCGGGTTCTCAAACGACATTTTGGTTAGGCACATTCTGGCATCTCCCGTGCCGGCCGAGATAATAAGGCGCTCATTTCTGCCGCCCGACCGAAGAGAGAGGATTATCTCATCGCGTTCCGGCTGCTGGACTTTGTCAATTTTTGCGCCTGCCAGGACATCTTTAAGCTCTTTAACAAGCGCCGTCAGGCATACCGCGTCAAGTGGCATATTATTCCTCCTCTCCGATTATAATTGAAAACAGGTGGTTAAGCCTGTCGGTTTTTCCGCTTAAATACAGGCTTCCGAAAAGCGTCTCCAAGCCTGTGGCGGCGTGGTACTCTCCAGGCGTTGCTCCATGTGGTATGGCATTTACCCGTGTGTTGCGGCCGCGTCTGAATATTCCGCGCTCCTCATCTGTTAAATGCGGCAGAAGCTTTTCCACCGCCGCAGCCTGCGCAGGCGCGGCCACATAAGAGACTGTCAGCTTGTGGAGGTCATTAGACTTTCCATGTCCCATGGTGCAGAGCCACCCCCGCACCATGAGCTCATAAACCGCGTCTCCAAGATGGGCAAGCCCTAAGTTTGATATGGCATTGATATCGCTTTTTTCAAGTGATAGATGAAAGAAATCCGTCATATTTATGCTTCCGTCCTATTATACAAAAAAGGCGGACATAAAATGCCCGCCTTAAAACCGCTTTTATCTTATTTGGAGTTGAAAATTTTGAAAATAGTGTCAAAAGGATCGTCATCGCTGGAGCCGGCAGGGGCCTGGCCGTCTGCGCTCTCCTTTTTCTCAGTTGCCTCGGTATACATGCCGGCCTGCTTCTCTCCGTCGCTCTTTTCCGCTCTCGCCGGTTTCTCATCGAAACGCGTGGCAATAACAGTTACACGAATCTCGTCGTCCATTGTCTCGTCGAAAGAAGCGCCGAATATGATGTTGGCGTCTGGGTGGGCTGCCTCCTGTACAAGGCTTGCAGCCGCCTCAACGTCGTCAAGGCCGATGTCCATAGAGCCGGTGATGTTAACAAGCACGCCGCGGGCGCCGTTGATAGATGTCTCCATGAGGGGACTGGAAATAGCGGCACGAGCTGCGTCTTCCGCCTTGCCCTTTCCGGCGGCACGGCCCACGCCCATATGAGCGTAACCTGCGTCCTTCATAATTGCAGTTACGTCGGCAAAGTCAAGGTTAATAAATCCTGTATTTTTGATGAGTTCCGCGATGCTTGACACAGCCTGAAGCAGCACGTCATCCGCAATCTGGAACGCATTGGAAAATGTGAGCTTCTGGTCAGTGGCATGCTTTAAACGGTCATTTGGGATAATGAGAAGTGAGTCAACCTTGCCAAGGAGGTTTTTAATTCCCTCTTCAGCCTGGTTCATTCTTCTCTTACCCTCAAAGCTGAAAGGCTTTGTAACAACGCCCACAGTGAGGATACCGCTCTCTCTTGCAATGTCAGCGACAACCGGAGAAGCGCCGGTGCCCGTACCGCCGCCCATTCCACATGCGATAAACACCATATCGGCGTTCTCAAGTGCCTTTGCGACGTTGTTGCGGCTCTCCTCGGCAGCCTTTTTGCCAACCTCCGGGTTCGAACCCGCGCCCTGACCATGAGTAAGCTTTTCGCCAATCTGGATTTTCTGGTCGGCAGTTGATATGGCAAGTGCCGGTTTATCAGTGTTTATTGCAATATACTCAACGCCCTGCGTTCCGGACGCAACCATTCTGTTGATAACATTATTGCCCGCTCCGCCTACGCCTACAACCTTTATGGTTACAACATTGTCGGGACCTGATTCAAGTGAAAAAGCCATTATCTAAATCCTCCTGTGTATTTATTTCATTGCGGAACAGTACCCCGAAAAGGGCACAAATGCCCCGCACTCAATTTCCGCTGAATATAGTTATTCTATTACGATTTTCCGTTTTGGTCAATAGTCTACATAATATATTTTCTTAAAATTTTGGAACTTTTTGAAAATTTATCCCATTAATTGCCGCTTCTCGCCGGTATGAAATATGCCCTCCCCTCTTCAGACAAATCAATGGTGCCATTATCGCTTTCGGCAAGCTCCTTCAGTATCTCCTCAAGGCGGGACATCTTGTAGTCTAGCTTATCTCCTCCGCCTAATTTGACCTGAAGCCTCCCGTCATATTCAAAGGTTATATTTCCCACGTTTGACACGTCGATGCTCTCAACATCGGAGATTAGTCCCGCAGTGTCAAGCGCCGACAAAATTTCCTGGGTAAATTTCAGTTTCATCTCGTTCTCCGGCGCTACCTCTATCGTACTGCCTCTGTCACCGCCGGTCATCTCAAAGCCCTGAATCTCTATGTACCCGCCGGCAGAGGCCGCGTCAATCGTGTCGAGAATCCGGCAGTTCTCGTCGAGGAGATAATACTCCCCCTCAAACTGCATTACGGCGCACTCCGTGCTCTCCCGGATTATCAGCGTCACGGTGGAGGGATAATCTTTTTTAAGGGTTACAACGCTCACATACGGAAACTGCGAGCATATGCTGTCGGAAATCTTCTCCTCGCTTAAAAGCAGGAGGCTTTTTCCCTTCGTAACACCCGAGGCGGCAATAAGTTCATCGGTGTTGTACCGCT
>CAJFTV010000003.1 GCA_904420055.1 Candidatus Alloscillospira gallinarum
AGGGCTTCCCGGGGAGACGCCGGAGGACATGGTAAACACCGCGGGGTATATCGGCCTTTCCGGGGCCAGGGGAATAAAGCTGCAGCTGATGCACGTTGTTCGGGGGACCGATTTGGAGGCCGACTATAACCGCGGCCTTGTGCCACTTCCCACCCTTGGTGAATATACTGAAATACTGGCCAGATGCATAAAGGTGCTGCCCCCTGAGATGGTGGTGCACAGGCTCACCGGGGACGGGGCAAAATCGGAGCTTGTGGCGCCCCTGTGGAGCGGGGACAAAAAGCGGGTTTTAAACGCCATAAATGCGGAATTTGACAGGCTTGGACTTGTTCAGGGAAGCGATTTTCCGCCGAAACTTGTCAAAATGTGATTTATGTGGCATAATTGTGCGGTGCCATGCGGCAATATTAAAAAAGGAGAAGTGTTATGAAGACAGCTCTTGCGATAATGGCGGCGGGGCTCGGTTCGCGCTACGGCGGAAACAAGCAGATTGACGGCCTTGGCCCGAACAACGAAATACTGATGGAGTATGCCGTATACGACGGGGTTCGTGCCGGCTTTAACAAGATAGTTTTTATAGTAAAGCCCGACGTTGTGGACGTGATAAAGAGAATATGCGGCGACAAGCTCGGAGAAGTTACGGGAAGCGACGGGGAAAAAATTGAGGTCAGGTATGTATTTCAGGACGAAAAGACCCTGCCTGACTGGTTTGAGATGCCGGAAGGGCGTACAAAACCGCTGGGTACTGTGCACGCGGCGCTGGCGGCAGAGGAGGCCATAGACGAGCCCTTTGCAATTATAAACGCCGATGACTATTACAGCTTTGACGCGCTTAAAGCACTGCACGACGCGCTGACGGCTCTCCCGCAGGAGGGGGTTGGCCTCATGGTGGCCTACAGGCTTAAAAATACTGTGAGCAAAAACGGCGCTGTGACCCGGGGTGTGTGTACCGTTGAGGACGGCCTTTTAAAAGACGTAACCGAAACATACAAGATAACCGTTTTTCCCGACGGGACAATACGGGACACGGAGACTGACCCAAATGGACGTCTGCTGGACCCGGAGAGCCCTGTTTCCATGAACACATGGGGGTTTGCCCCGTCGGTATTTGCGGGAATGCGTGAGTATTTTGACGGCTTCCTCCGCGGACTTGGTGGGGACATGAAGAAAGAGTGTATTCTCCCCACTATGGTGGACGAATTTATTAAGAGCGGCAAAATGACGGTAAAGGCCCTGGACACCGACGCCGTATGGTTCGGCGTGACGTATAAAGAGGACAGGGACACAGTCTCGGCGGAGCTGTTAAAGCTTCATAAAAGCGGAGCGTATCCGGAAAAGCTCTGGAACTGACAGAAATCCTGTCCGAAAGCTGAATACAAAATACCCCCTGATGCAGGTATTGGTGCTGCATCAGGGGACTGCTGTACTTAGACGAAATTACTCGTATATATGAAGAACGGGCGAAATACATAAAAGCATCTGTCAGAAACGGCAGATGCTTTTGGTTTGCAAATAAAATAGGGCAAAGTGTGTTTTTTATCAAATCTCATGCATATCAAACTTGCAGGAAGCGCCGAAAGCGTTGCGCTGCATATAGAACACTCCGTACCAGTCCCTGTCGGCTACACAAAAAGTCCTGGCATTATCCATCTCCGTAATACCGTTTGCGGTAGCCACCCGGAAGGATATTCTGTGTAAACCCGGTGAAACCGGGATATCCGTCACGCTGCCCGGTTTTTCCAGGACAGCGCATTGCTGTCCGTCAATAAATACTGCCGCCTTGAAAAGGATAAAAGACCGTTTGCGCATGATACGCAGCAGCCGCATGGGCGATGAACCGGGTGCAGGCCCATTTTCCCCATAATCAGTCATATCACAAGGTATTTTTTCTTCGGGAATTTGTTTGGGAGGATTTTCCGCAGATACATATGTCGCGTCGGGAATGGGGGACTGGCTGCCCAGCTTTTCACGGAGCCGCTCTACAGAGTATGTAATACCGCAATTAACGCAGGAGGCTCCCTTCCCGTCGGAGTTCATTTGCAGCGTACCGCCGCAGATATCACAAGTCAGTTTCACAGGTGTATCACTCCTTAGCTGTCAAAATCAAATGGCGTCATGCAGTTGGGATTATGGCTTGTCCATATTGTTTTATTCCCGTCAGCAGCCCGGCATTTGGTGCTCTCACCGTGGCAGTGAGTTTTATTTGTCACTTAGTATATCATATTGAGTTTTTGTATTCAACAGACAAGGGGTAAAGGCCCTTTTGCGTCTTTAAATCCACTGTTAACTGTGAGCGTACTCAATGCAAAACGTGAATGACGCCGTTTATACGGCGCCATTCGCGGTAAATGTTATTTTTCCATACATGGGATAAATGCAATGTAGCCGAAATTTGGACCGGTGCTAACACTTGTTCCTGTGTGGTGGTTTGCGTGAGCTAATTTTTACCGTCGTCGCTGTCGCCTTCTTCAGGAGTGTCGGTAAAGCCGGTAAATGTGTTATTCTGGTTGGCTTTGAAGATGGCGCGACGCTTTTTAACCGACTTTTTTACTATAAAGACAATTATTACGGCGATTGCCGCCAGTATTATGAGTACAGGCAGCGCAACTATAAACCACTTAAAAAGGCCCTTGAAGAAGTCACCGATATCTCTCAGCGTATCCTTAAAGCCGGCGCCAAGCTCCTGCCAGTACCCCTGTCCCTGTTCGCTTACGGGGGTGAGGCGCGCTACCTCGTTTAAATACAGGTCAATGGTGCAGTAATTTACCATATTGTCCATGTTCATAAGGGAGGAAGTGAGACTTTCAATCTCGTACCTGACGTCGGACAAGCGCTCCTCTATTGCCAGCATATCCTCCACTGTAGCGGCCATCTCCAGCATGCTGAGAAGGCGTTCCTCCTCTGTGCGGCACGCGGTGAGACGGGACTCGGTGTCGACATACTGTGAGGTTATATTTTCCGTGTAGCTGTTTATATAAAGGACATTTCCAAATTCCTGAAGGCCGCCGAGCACGGTTTCGTAGTTTTCTTTCGGAACCCTTATTTTAAAGCTGGCAAAGCGGTAATCGTCCTGATTTCGGTATGAGTTTCCGTTTACGGTTGAACTCTCAAAAAAGCCGCCGCACTCATTTACAAGGCCGGCTATCTGCTCTGAGGCACTGTCAAACTCCATTGTCTCCATATTAATCTCGGCGGTGTAAATTATTTTTTCCGCCAGATTGCCGCTGCCTGAGGGAGTGACAGGCACACCGGAAAGTCCTGAGGAATCTGCCGTCTCCTGGTCTGCCTCATTTGTAGTATCGCTGTCGTAATAATCCGGCATGGCACTCTCTGTGCTGCCGGAATTGCCGCTGCCTACCTGCGCTGATGAGTTCGCGCTGTCCTGACCGCTGCAGCCGGTGAGACACACGGCGAGAAGCATTAGGGTTAAAATAATTGCAAGTGCCCTTTTCATAATTCCGCCTCCTGTAAATATTAAAAATATTTTACGTTATACAAATGAGACGAAATATAATTGCAAAAAGTTCCTCAGTAGATGAAAAATTTCCCGTAAGCGGTATTTACGGTGGTATCAGGGGCGGACTTGAGTACTGCTGAACATTCAAAGTCTATTGTGTGCTTTGCCGTGCCGGTGGCACGGGCGCTTATTATTATGCTCTCACCGGCCGGCACAGGCTTTATAAAGGTAAAGCCCATGTTGAGAGTAGGAGACATTCGCCCGTTCTGGTAGAGCTTTGCAAGGGTGCCCATGGTCATGTCATAAGCCATTGCGATTATGCCGCCGTGGGCAATGCCTGAGGAGTTTTTCATGTTGTCGGTTATTGGGAAGAGAACGGACAGCGAGAAGGTATCCGGGTCGCAGTCTATAAGCTCCGGAGAAAATATGGCGTTTGCCGTGTCGGGGCGCTCATGTGTGAGATAGTCAAAATAGCCCTGAATTTTTTCTGTCATCTCTTCCTTTGTGAGTTTGGGAAAGACCGTCATAATACTGCTCCTTTAAATCACTGGAAATAGGTAAAAAGTTACTTCAATTATAGCACATAAGTGGTATAATAACCAGGGCTCGGATATTCAGGAGAAATGCAATTGGAAAATATAAGGGGAGTTGTGTTGTGAAAAAGGTACTTATTCTGCACACGGGCGGCACTATCGGAATGATGCCCACGGAAAGGGGTTATGCCCCGGTGAAAGGCTATTTTGAAACGGCGCTGGAGGACATACGCGACCTTAAATTTCCCGAAATGCCCCAGTGGGATTTTATGGAGATGGAAGTTCTTTTAGATTCCTCAAATATGACAGTTGAGGAGTGGAATGAAATCGGGGAAATAATATATGACAAATACCATGAATATGACGGGTTTGTGGTGCTCCACGGGACGGACACAATGGCGTATACCGCCTCGGCGCTGTCCTTTATGCTGGAAAATCTGGGAAAACCGGTGGTGTTCACCGGGTCACAGATACCCATGTGCTGTGTAAGGAGCGACGCAAGGGATAACCTCATAACTTCCCTCACCATAGCGGCAGACGGAGTTGTAAATGAGGTCTGCCTGTACTTTGGGGGAAAGCTGCACCGCGGAAACCGGGCCACAAAATTCAGTGCGGACAAGCTGATTGCGTTTCACTCGTTTAATGCCCCTTATCTTGCTGAGGCGGACATTGACATAAAATACAACTTATCTGCCTTAAGAAAACCATGTACGGACGATTTAAGGCTCAGAAAGCTGGACAGGGTGCCCATTGGCGTACTTAAAATATTCCCGGGGATTCAGCTTGACCTGTTTGAATCCATGATGACTGAGCGCCTTAGGGGTGTCGTAATTGAGACTTTCGGAGCGGGAAATATTCCCGGCGGCGGGGACGAGCTGATACCAATAATAAGGAAAGCCCTGGCTCACGGCACGGTTATAACGGTGTGTTCACAGTGCCCTCAGGGGTCTGTATCCCTTGGAACTTACGAGACAAGCTCCGGGCTTAAAAACGCAGGGGCTGTCTGCGGCTGGGACATGACGACAGAGGCGGCTGTGGCAAAGCTATATTATCTTTTCAGCTGCGGCTATACGGCGGATATGGTAAAGGTAAAAATGGAAGAGGACATAGCCGGTGAGCTCACGGTACGGTAAGGAGAATGTGATTTTATCCGTGGAAAACCAGTACGGTTTTACCGATGACAGCAACAGATTTTGAGGCCGGTCACAATATATGTCCATAAAAAGCAGGCGGCAGAACTTCTGCCGCCTGTGTTTTTTAGAGCCGTGCCGCTTTCGGCGTAAATATTTTTTTCCACTGGACGATAAGGCATATAAGTGCCGCAAGGAAGGCGAGCGTGTCAGCAATTGGTGTGGACCAAAGTGTACCCTCAATTCCGAATAGGCCAGACATGATGAATATGCTGGGCATTAGGAATACAATCTGGCGCAGCATTGAGAGAATGGTTGACTGTGTTGGCTTGCCTATGGCCTGGAAGAAGATAAAAGCGCTTGTCTGGAAACCGTTGAGGACTATTACAAGCATAAATCTCCTGAGGCATTTTTCTGCAAATTCATTGTATAGTGCCGACTCTGAGCCGAAAAGCCGGATTACAGCGCCGGGGAACAGCTGGAAAACTACAGTGAACAGCACCATCATAGCCGTACATATGGAAACTGCGGTGAGAAAAGTCTTTTTAACCCTGTCGTAGTTGCCGGCACCGTAGTTGTAACCGATTATTGGCTGACTGCCCACGGCGGTGCCGAATACAAACGCTTGAACTATCTGACTTATTTTTGAGCTTATTCCAAGAGCGGTAAGCGGAATGTCGGCGCCGTATTTTGAGAGAGCACCGTATTTTACATACACGTTGTTTAAAACTCCTATGAGAAACAGCAGTGCAATCTGGGAGATAAAGCTTGATATTCCCAGAGAACATACGCCCTTAAGTGCTGAACCGTTTGGTTTAAAGTCGCTTTTTGTCAATTTTGCGGTTTTAAACTTGGAGATATACAGTATTGAGACAATAAAGCCCACAAACTGGCCGATTACAGTGGCAATGGCTGCACCGGCCACTCCCCAATGGAAAACGAAAATAAATATGGGGTCGAGTATTGTGTTTAAAATAGCGCCGATGAGCATGGAAAACATTGAATAGCGGGGACTGCCGTCGGCCCTGATAAATGAATTCAGCGCTGTGGACACCGCCATAAATGGGAGGCCGATTAGTATAATAGAACCGTATTCCAGCGCATAAGGCCATATATTTTCCGTACAGCCGAAAAGCATGCATATGGGCCTGAAAAATACAGCCGCTAAAATGACAAATACAATAGACACAATGGACGTGATGGTGATGGTGCTTCCTATTCCCTTACGCGCCTCATCATACCGCCGTTCACCCAGACGCAGGCTTAAAAATGCAGCACCGCCGTTGCCAAAAAAAGTGGCTATTGAAATAGCTGTTACATTAAAAGGATTTATAACATTTGTAGCGCCGTTGCCCAGCATTCCAACGCCGTTTCCAATAAATATCTGGTCGACTATGTTATATAGCGCTGATACAACCAGTGAAATAATGCTGGGAACCGCATAGGCAATGAGCAGCTTTGATATGGGCGCATTGCCAAGCTTGCGTTCTTCCTCTGACATTGTGGAACTGTCAGAAGAAACTGTTTTAACTGCCTCCAAAATTTACCCCTCCGTAATCTTATATAAAGATTGTATAAAAATTTTGACAATCAAGATTATAGCAACATAAAGGTTGCTTGTAAACGATTTTTCGTGTTAAATTACCTGTATTCTAAAAAATTTGCACATTTTGTAAACAAATTGATTAAAAAGATTGTAATTTACTGTATAAGAGTTTATTCTTATATCAATGATGTGGATTTACAGGACATGCCAGGGTGAAATTTACCGGCAGAGAACAGTCTTGGCTTTTGATAAAAAATAAGTGCCGCCGGAAAAGCGGGCGGCAGAAATGGAGATTTAAAATGGGAAAATGTAAGATAACAGTACTTAAAACCCTGTATTTTGAAGACCTTGCAAGGGAGTATCCCCCATACGAGACGTCCCCGTGTGAGCTTTTAAGGGAGGGACAGGTGTTTTATACCGGCGGCCCCATGGGCGTGGATATGCCGGAGGGCTTTTGTGAGGCCGCATGGCGGTCAATTTTCTCTTTTGCGGCAGTATATGCTTCCGGGGGAAAGATTTACGGCAGGTATGACACACATGTGGTTGCATGTCCTGATGGAGTGAGGCCGGTGCTTCTGCGGCTGGAGGCGGCGGAGAATTAAAAAGGTTTTTCGCCGAAATACGAAAAAAATATTGACAACCGGACAATTAGGTGCTATTATCTTATAGCATTGTTTATGTGTCAGTGCCATATAAGCGGGTGTAGTTCAATGGTAGAATCCCAGCCTTCCAAGCTGGTCGCGTGGGTTCGATTCCCATCACCCGCTCCATATATGCGCCAATAGCTCAGCCGGATAGAGCAACTGCCTTCTAAGCAGTAGGTCAGGGGTTCGAATCCCTTTTGGCGTGCCATATGGTGGGTGTAGCTCAGTTGGTTAGAGCATCGGATTGTGGTTCCGAGGGCCGAGGGTTCGAGTCCCTTTACCCACCCCATTTATTGCAGTCCATTTATTGGGCTGCAATAAATAACTGTTAAAAACTATTAGATTTCCCTATATAGGGATGTAGCCAAGCGGTAAGGCAAGGGACTTTGACTCCCTCATTCGTGGGTTCGAGTCCCGCCATCCCTGCCATACGACCCAGTAGCTCAGTCGGCAGAGCACCTGCCTTTTAAGCAGGGTGTCCGGAGTTCGAATCTCCGCTGGGTCACCATAGGAATATAATCCGAACTTATTGCCAATCGGCGATGGGTTCGGATTTATTGTTTGTATGTTCATTGTGTATTTTGTTTGCAAAATTGATACCCGGTATAAAAATGAAATTTTCAGTTTCAGGCAAAAAACATATAAAGAATAAGATATAAGGAATATAGATTGAAAGTGTTAGTCTTTATTCTGATTTAACTTTCGTAATCGTGTCCAGAGAAGATATGGAACTTTTTTCCCTTGCATTTTAGAAATCCCTCAGTCTTCATGGCGCTGAGCTCGCGGCAGAGGGAACTGCGGTCCACGCCCAGGTAATCTGCCAGCTCCTGGCGGGAAAAATTGATTGAAAAACTGTGAGAGCCTTTTTCCCGGATACGGTCTGAGAGGAAAATCATCAGCTTATCCCGCAGAGTTTTACCCTGCATGGCGGAAATGTGCCGCTCATAGCGCTGGCTTTGCCGAACAGACTCGTTCTGTATGAGTTCGGCTGCAAAGAGCCTGTCCTCGGCGGAAAATGGGGAATTACATTGAAATATATTCGTGATGTCGAAGAGGAGGACAACACTGGGTTCAGCGGCGATGTAGTCAAACGGGTAGTTGCCGATAGTACTGCTTACATTGGTCACGGCAAAACACTCCAGCGCATGGTATTCCGAAATGATTTTCTTGTTTCCAAGAAAATCATAGCTGACACTCTGCACCCGGCCGCTTATCAGTGCGCCGAAAACGACGGCGTAAGAACCGGACATGAAAATGGCGGCGTCGGCTGGGTACTCCTTTTTTCTGATGTGGAATAAGCGGGATACAGTACTGTATTTGTCCTCCGGTATGCTGTTTGTTATCTGCAAACAGCACAGGGCGTCTCTTATCCCGGCCGCGTTATGGTTGTTTTCCATTGTACTCCTCCCCTTATTTTGATGATATGAAAGAGTATATCACAAAATATTTTTTTAGAAAAGTTGCAAATATCACATAAAAATACGGATTTATCGTGTATTTTAAAAATCGACAAGAATCCGATTTTCATTTCCTAAGGGCAGGAACTGCCTATGGAGCTGAAAACTGAGTCTTTGAACTCACAGGGTGTGGGGAGGAAACTCCCGCGCCTTCCGTTTTGAAAAGGACGAGCATATGGCCTTATCTGCCTTTAACGCCGTGCTTTTGTGTTAGGGCAGTTAATTTGTTTTGTCTGTTGCCTCCTTTTCATTGTGAAAGGGAGGCTTTTTTATGCTAAGGAGGGATATTTATGGCGGCGAGAATCAGTTTTGAATGTATAAACTGCGGGCACTGTGCTTCCCGATGTCCCCGCAAGGCAATCGGTAAGGGTGAGGAGACATATGTTGTTGATGAGAAGCTTTGCATTGAGTGTGGAATGTGTGTTATGACATGCCCGGTTGGCGCGCCGCAGCTGCCTGAGGAGAGCTGACCGGAAAACCTGACGCTGGTTAAATTACTCTGAGAAGGGGTATTTGACAATATAAAATACATAAAGGAAAAAACGCTATGAAAAAAATCATTGCACTTCTTTTGGCAATGGCGATAGTGTTCTCCATGTGCGCCTGCGGTTCCAGTGTAGACAATGACAATAATGACGCGCAAAACGGAACTGAGCAGCAAAACACGGGAGACGGAAGCGAAACGCGTACGATTACGGATATGCTGGGCCGCGAAGTCAAGATACCGGCAATTGTCACAAACTACGCGGCAAACTCCAACGAGCCCTATCTCTTGAGCTATGCCGGCGCGGTAGAGGGTTATCTTATCGGCTATCGTGACACCGATGCCTCCTTAGAGCTTCTCTATCCCGGCATAACGGGGTATGATTACGTTTGCTTCCCTGACGGGGGCGGCACAGTGGACCAGGAGGCCCTTATCGAGTGCGACCCCGATATCGTACTTATTCGTACCAACGACGTAAATGACGAGAGAATTGCACAGATTGAAAACTGCGGTCTGCCGGTAGTGTGCTGTTATCCTCCAAACTCTGAGGGAGTTATGGATTTCTATGAGCTGGCGGCAGAAATTTTTGGCGGAGAAATTGCGGAAAAATGTAATGAGCTCATCGACACCTATTATGACGCACTGACAATTTATGACGGGTACGAGCCCTTAGAGGACGTGAAGGTGCTCGCTATCTGGTCCATGAGCAACGGACTTTACCGTCTCCAGGGCAACACCGCAGAGACTATTGAGTGAATAAAGCGCACCGGAGCGACCATGTGTTATGACGAGCCCGACTACGTTGAGGTGGATATGGAGGCTGTGGCGGCTTATGACGCAGACATTATAATCAACTTCCGCACAAAGCAGGTGGCGGACGAGGAGCTTCTTACAAATTCCGTTTTTACAAGCACCCGCGCATATCAAAACGGTAACTTCTACACCGTGATGACTGATTTTGAGGGATGGGCACCCAGCACATTCCCCACAATTATCATGCTGATGTACTGGGTGTGCTCAACGCTCTATGGCGAGGACTACACCGGCCCGGCAATGGAAGATGTAATTCGTGACTTTGGACTTGAGTGGTATGGATATGAGGCGACGGATGAGGAGATTGCCTCCATGCTGGAAGGTACACCGATAACTTTAAACGAGGCACAGTTTGTAAAATAAAAATTATTCCACGGAGCGGCGGCCGGGAAAAACCGGCCACCGCTTATTTCTAAACTGGTCATAGTGGAGATTTTAAACTATGGAAAACGAAACAGCTGTACAGGTAGATATGGAGTACGGCAAAAACCTTGCCGCCCGGGAAAAAAGGTGTGGCAGAGTCATGTATGCCGTCTTGACCGCTGTATTTATAGCGGCTTTCTGCTGGTGTATTCTCACCGGAAAATACTATACCTCCCCGGGAGACGTGTTCTGTTGCCTTTTATGGGGCCTTGTAGATAAAATCATATGGGTGCTGGAGCTGCCTGCAAAAATTCCATTTTTAAATATCAGCTATTCCATTCCAAACCCTGTACCAGTGACATGGGAGACAAAGGTGGAGCTGGTACTCCTTTCCATACGCCTGCCCCGGGTTATAGGCGCAATGCTGGCGGGGGGAGGGCTTGCCATATCCGGAGCCAGCTATCAGAGCGTATTCAGGAACCCGTTGGTGTCGGAGTCCATTTTAGGAGTGTCTTCCGGCGCGTGCTTTGGCGCGATGCTGGCTGTGGTAATGGGGCTCGGACACAACATGACATATATGATGGCGCTTTTGTTTGCCGCCGTCACTGTGTTTACGGTCTATCTAATCGGTAGGCTTCTTAGGGGTAACCCCACGCTTATGCTTGTACTGGTGGGCACTGTACTGAGCAGCCTTATGAGCGCGGGGTACTCAATCCTTCGATACATGGCGGATCCAATATCAAGCCAGATGTCGGACTTTATGTTTTGGCTTATGGGATCAATGTCGCGCCTAGATACCAAAAATATGGGGATACTGCTTGTCACCGTGATAGTCGGCGGAGCCATGATTATGTCCCAGCGGGGCAAGATGAACGGCATGTCCCTTGGAGAGGAGAAGGCCAGGACTTTGGGGATAAACACCGGCAGGGTTAGGCTGATAATCGTAATCGCCTCCACAGTTATTACGGCGGTTATAATAAGCGAGTGCGGCACTATCGGGTGGATTGGCCTGATGATACCGCAGATTATAAGAATGGTGGCAGGGCCGGACAACCGCCGTCTCATTCCCTGCGCGTTTTTTGCCGGCGGCACGTTCCTTATGATTATTGATATGATTGTCAGGGTTCCGGCCTCCGGAGAGGTGCCGGTAGGGGTGATGTCCGCGATGATAGGCACGCCGATATTCCTGCTTGCGCTGGTCAGACAGAAATTAGGGTGGTCGTAATATGAGAGAAATCGTAATTCAGGATGCCACATTTTCCTATGACGGAAAGACGGACATCTTTTCAGGGCTGAGTGACACAATCACCAGCGAAGAGATGTTTTGCATACTCGGGCCAAACGGGATTGGCAAATCCACGCTTTTAAAGGCAATTTTAAATCTGCATAAGCTCAAATCCGGCAGCATCAGCATAGACGGCAGAAACGTGGAGGACTACCGGCCGGCGGAGCTGGCCAAGATTATCGCCTACATTCCCCAGACCTATGCGCTCACGTTCCCTTACAAGGTGCTGGATATGGTGCTTATGGGCAGGATGCCATACATAAACAGCATGGCCCGGCCTACTCCCGAAGACTACGAGAAGTGCGGGACGGCAATTCAGCTATTGGGACTGCAAAGCTTGGCTGACCGGCCCTGCACCCAACTTTCCGGCGGACAGCTTCAACTTGTAATGCTGGCGAGGGCCATCGCCCAAGAGGCGGAATTTATCATACTTGACGAGCCGACTTCACACCTCGATTACGGCAAGCAGATGATTACTCTGGACATTATCCGGACCATGAAAGACAGGGGGGTCGGCATTATCATGACGACCCACGACCCGGATCACGCCTTTATGGTATGCGACAAGGCCGCCGTGATGTCAAAGGGTAACTTTATCGCTGTTGGCAAGCCGGATGACGTGGTGACGGAAGAAAATTTGCGGACTGCGTACAACGTAGACATTCGGATTATCACGTATGAAGATGAGGACGGCAAAAAGCAGAAGACCTGTGTTCCTAAAAACCGCGGGAACAGGGAGACACTGTTCGGGCCGTCCACCGCACGTCTTACCTGAGGACGGGCGGATATATATAATTCTATATGCCCTCCTCGCTGCAATTTTTATCTTATCCCTGCACATGGGCGTGTACGATATCTCTCCCGGAAACGTGCTGAAAGGGACGATATGGGGGCTTTTTGAGGGGATATGCCGGCTCATACGTATGCCGTTTGATGCATTGGGAATACCGATTGAACTTAATAACCCGATACCTGAGACATGGGAGCAGACGGCCCTTCTCGTGCTGTGGGAGGTCAGGATACCGCGCATTATCGGCGCGCTCTTTATCGGCGGGGGGACTTGCTGTCACCGGCGTGGGATATCAGGGTGTATTTAAAAACCCGCTGGTGTCGGAGTCAATTTTGGGCGTTTCCGCCGGTGCATCTCTCGGCGCGGTGATTGCCGCAGCATTGGACTGGGGGCGCAGTGCCGCAAGTGTAATGGCCTTTGCAGGGGCGCTTCTTGCCGTAGCTCTCACATACCTTGTGAGCCGGGTGTTTAAGGGCAACCCGACTATTCTGCTCGTTTTGGCCGGCACGGTCGTGGGCAGTCTTTTCTCCGGCGTTTTCACCTGGGTACAGTACACTCTGGCAAAGGACGGAAACTGGCAGGACGGACGCATACTGAACCTGCTGTTCTGGCTTATGGGTTCACTTGCTGACATTGAGGCGGCCGACCTTATACAGCTTGTAGTTGTCATAGGCGTGTGCTATGGGGTAATACACAGAATGAGGTGGAAACTGAACCTTTTGTCCCTGAGCGACGAGGAGGCCCAGGCGCTGGGTGTGGACGCGGGCAGGACAAGACTGTGCCTTATTGTGTGCTCCACGCTGATTGCGGCAATCTCTGCGGCTACCTGTGGGATGATTGGCTGGATTGGACTTGTGGTGCCACAGATGGCGAGGCTTATTATCGGCCCGGACAACAGAAAACTTGTGCCGTGTTCGTTCCTTATAGGCGGGATATTCCTGATTGCATGTGATATAATAAGCAGGGCGCTGCTTATATATGAAATCCCAATCGGCATTGTTACAACGATTATCGGAACTCCGGTATTCCTGTTCCTGCTGGTAAGGCTTAATAAAGGCTGGGCCGAGTAATATCAAAAATGAGAAATGGTTGAGGTTGTAGATGGATTATATTTATAAGAATTTGAAAAAGATAAGTGTGGGATTTGTTGCGTTTCCATGTCAATGTTCCTGCAGGCACTGTAAAGGTCGCGGTGGCGGAGGAGCAGGTGAAAAGCTTTCATTGCAGAAAGATATTGTTCCGTATCCCGTTGCAAAAGACGTTGTTATGAGAATCTGGGACTGGAAGCGGGAGAACAACTACAAGAACATGATGATAACCTTTGGAGCTGCAGACTGCGAGGACTTTGAAGGCAATTTTGATATGATGCATCTTGTAGGGAATCTCTATGCCAGATATGGAGGTTCTTTCAATGGAATTCGCATGCGCACTGCAAAGGAACTGGACCAATTTTTTAAAAAGGTAAGTGAATCGGGATATAAGACATGCTATACTACTTTTTTTGGTACGAGAGAATTCCACGATTGGTTTGCGGGGCGTCAGGGCGATTATGATTTAATGATTAATGCAGTGAAAGCAATCTCAAAATACCACATGCAGAACGTGCATGTATTATTTGTGTCTAGAAGTACCCTGCCGTATCTTGACGAGATTACTGCTGTACTTGAAGCTATACCCGGCGAGAAGCAACTGACGTACAGGCCAATATTAAATAAAAGTGATGTATTGACCGAGGAATCAGAGAGACTGCATAAAGATGAGTTTTACGCGCTTCCGGAAAAATACAGAAACTTGGATATGTACCGAATGAAGACAAGGGCGGAGTGGCTGGAGCATATAAGGTCTCCCAAGTTTAAAGAGAATACAAAAAATTACCACCTGCTGAGTGTGAGCTTGAATGTGGGGAACATGGACTTGGACAAATTTTACTCCACGCCTGTGAATGTGTATATGGACAAGCTTATTGAGGAGGAGTTGATGCGCCGTATGCGGACGCCCACAATGCCGGAACTGGCGGAGATGTACGGGCACAGAAACCTTGACAGCGACCTTATGTACGACTTATTTGACATACATATGGAGTGGAAATATTATTACCGTCAGGATAATCCAGGTGTTGACCTGTTTTACGGTCAGATGTGGTAAAGTAACATAACAAAGACAAAAATGCCGAAGTTGAGATACGTTGTTTTCCCAGTAGCTAGCGAAAAATGTGTGCGCTGTGTACATAATGCAATTTTAGTGGGTTACCACAGGTATGACGGAATTAGAGAATGCACTTGGAGGAAGAGCTTCCCTCTAAGTGTACAATATATACATATTAGTGCTCTAATTTTCTATACCTGATTATCTATTATTGTGGTATAATATACACAACATACATAATACCTCTTGATTTAAATTACTTAAATTACAAGGAGGACGCCATATGAAAAAGCAGCTTGCGGTGAAAGTTATGCTCCGGTCAAAACTGAAAACGCTTGTTACATTCCTGCTCATTGCGGCGGTGACTTTTGCCCTTTTCTCCCAAGTCTCCGAATTCGCAGTCACAAAGCGGGAGTTTGAGAAGGCAAAGGAGTTGTATTTCGGCAGCGGCACTATCGAATCGGAACCTTTACATGTGTATGGCAGAGCCCCCCTTGCCCCAATGTATATTATGTCTGATGAGAGGTATCAATGGCACGGGCTTGAAAGCATAGATGAAATTACAACAAGTAGAGAGGTATTGTTAGAAAATTTTGATGCAATTTTAAAAAGTACAGATTACTCCATACTGGCCGCCATAGCCGCGGCTGATTACGGTATAAGCCGGGACGACATACGGTACGCGCCTTTAACGGGAGAGCAGATCGAGGAGATACAGAAGCTTCCCAATATAGACAGCACAGACATACGCTACATGACCCCCGGAGTGTCGGACGAA
>CAJFTV010000004.1 GCA_904420055.1 Candidatus Alloscillospira gallinarum
AGCTCAATCCAGCCCTCGCCCTTGCAGACACGGCAGCCCGTGCCGCCGCAGGCAAAGCACTGCACGTCCACCTCGCAGGAGGGCTCTGTAAATGGGAAATGGTGCGGGCGGAAGCGTGTTTTTGTGCCCTCTCCGTAGAGCTGGCCGACAAGCGCGTTTAATGTGCCCTTGAGGTCGCCCATTGTTATGCCGCGGTCGACAACAAGCCCCTCAATCTGGTGGAACATGGGTGAGTGTGTGGCGTCAACCTCGTCTTTTCTGTAGACGCGGCCGGGAGAAATTATGCGTATGGGGGGCTTTTGCGTCTCCATTGTGCGCACCTGCACGGGAGATGTCTGACACCGGAGGTGAACGGCCTCGTCCTCTGTGATATAAAATGTGTCCTGCCACTCCCGGACGGTGTGACCGACGGGGATATTGAGCTTGTCAAAATCGTAAACGGAGAGCTCCACCTCCGGACCCTCTGCAATGGAGAAGCCCATGCCGACAAATATATCCTTAGCCTCATTTAAAACGATGCTCATTGGGTGGCTGTGGCCGAGCTTTACCGGTGTGCCCGGAATTGTTACGTCCACAGTTTCAGATACAAGCTGCCGCTTTAAGGCCTCAGCCTTTATGTCGGCGGCCTTTTTGGCAATTGCCTCTTCAATTTCACTGCGTATGCTGTTGGCAAGCTGACCGATAACGGGACGCTCCTCAGGAGAGAGGCCGCCCATCTTTTTCAGTATGGCGGTTATCTCGCCCTTTTTGCCAAGGAACCGGACGCGGAGAGCCTCAAGTGCCTCAGCGGTGCCGGAGTCCTGAAGCGCAGAGAGCGCGTCTTTTTTAATGCGCTCAAGCATTTCTTTCATATTTTTCAACTCCCTGTAACTTGATTGTAAAAAATAAAAAAGCCAATCGTCCCAAGGGACGAAAGGCAAACTTCCGTGGTACCACCCACATTCGGCACATATGTGCCGCACTTTACTGCCGGATAACGGGCGGCGCCGCCGGGGATTGGCCGGAGCTCATGGGCGAACTAAGCAGGTCTGTCATTGGAGGCTCTCAGCCGGTGACCACCATTCTCTTGAATGACAAATTTGGTGCTATATTCCCATTCAATGCATATAACCATTATAATACTAAATACTTATATCACAAAATGTCTGCGTTTGCAACAACAAATTGACTATCATTTCAAAAAAAAGTATAATTTAGCTTGTGCCGGCGGCTTGCCTGTTTCTTGGTGTGTTTCACGGCACGTGAATTTTTGTTTATGTGTGCTGCAACTGCGGCGGAATTGGAGAGTAATATGAAACTTGCCACATCTTCTGCGATGAAAAAGCTTGACAGCTTGACAATAGACGTGCTTGGCGTGCCCTCTGAGGTGCTTATGGAGAACGCGGCGGGGCATATCGCCGCAGCGGCTGAGGAAAAACTTGGGGCCGGCGGCAGAGCCGCGGTGTTCTGCGGCAGCGGCAACAACGGAGGCGACGGGGTGGCCGCTGCATATATGCTCAAAAATAAGGGGTATGAGGTGCGGGTATTTCTAACCGGAAAAAGGGAAAAAATGACCCGTGACACAAAGCTGATGGAGACCCGGCTCGCAGACGCCGGCGGAGAGATTGAGGATTATACCGGGGAAGAGGAGCAGAGAGAATATGTAAAAAGCTGCGGAGTTATAATTGACGCCATGTTTGGCATAGGGTTAAATTCGCCTCTCCGCGGACAGGCTGCCGCGGCGGCGGAGCTCATTTCCAAGGCCGGTGGATATGTAATTGCCGCGGATATTCCCAGCGGAGTTTTTGCGGACACGGGAGAGGTATCGCCTTCATGTGTTAATGCGGATATGACGGTGACGTTTACCCTTGGAAAACCGGGGCTTTACTCCGCGCCCGGGTGCCTTTTCTGCGGCCAGGTGCGTGTATGCCGGATTGGCATACCGGAGGAGGAGCGGGAAAAGCTCGCGGCGGAGACGTATCTTGTGGAAAAGGGCGACATTGCTCTGCCCAAAAGGGCGGTGAACACCCACAAGGGTACTTATGGCCGGGACTTCATAATTGCCGGAAGCATTGGCTACACCGGTGCGCCGGTTTTGGCGGCAGATGCCGCCAGCCGCATGGGTGCGGGACTTGTGTATCTGGGAGTACCGGACAGCATTTACGCCATAACTGCCATAAAGTGCGCTGAGGTAATGCCGTTTCCCCTGAAGGGGGACGAGTGCGGTATGATTTCATGGGGAGCTCGAGAGGATATACTGGAGCACCTTGACGGGTGCAGCGCCTGCCTTGTGGGGCCCGGGCTTGGACAGTCTTATCAGATGAACAGCATAGTGGGACTTGTCCTGAAAAACGCAAAGGTGCCTGTTGTTTTGGACGCGGACGGAATAAATGCGCTTTCCGGGAATATAGATATATTGAAAGAGACAGCGGCGCCGGTTGTACTCACGCCACATCCAGGGGAATTTTTACGGATAGGCGGAGACCTGTCAGCCGGACGTATTTCCGGAGCGAGAGATTTTGCCAAAAACTACGGCTGCACAGTAATTTTGAAGGGATACCGCACGGTAACCGCCCTGCCTGATGGGAGAGTGTATATTAACGCCACCGGCGGCCCGGGAATGGCCAAGGGCGGCAGCGGCGACGTGCTGGCCGGAATGGTCACGTCGCTTTTGGGACAGGGGTTTGACATTAAGGACGCCTGTATTTCCGCCGTGTACCTCCATGGACTTGCCGGGGACATGTGTGCCGAAGAGCTTGGCGAATACTCTGTCATAGCGGGGGATATAATCTCGAAGATACCGGAGGCTGTCAAAAATGTTATGAGGTGACACTGCTTTGACAAGGATTAAGACACTGCTTATGGCGGCCGTTATCTTCGCCGCTTTTGTGCTTGGAGGCTGCGGCGCGGCCTCGCCGATGGACACAGCGGAGGAGATTAAAACGGAGCTTGGGGGATATTCCTCCCTTACACTCACGGCAAGCATAACTGCAAGTTACGAAAACTGTGTTTATGACTTTAAAATAAAGTGTGTAAGCGGTGATGCCGGGCTTGAGCTTGAAATCCTGGAGCCGGAGAGCCTTGCCGGCATACGCGCAAAGCTGGAGGAGGAGGGATTTACCCTGTCCTATGACGGTGTGGAGATGTCCACGGGCAAGCTGACGGAAGAGGGGATGTCACCCGCCGGGGCGCTGCCGGTGCTGATTGAGCAGTGGACCGAGGGGTATGCCTCGGGAGCCGTATATGAGACATACGGCGGTGTTGAGACGCTCGCCCTCGACACCAACATATCCGACACTGTAAAACAGAGGACATGGTTTGACAGGGAGACACATCTTCCTGTTCACAGTGAAATCTCTGAAAACGGTACAGTAGTTGTCACGTGTGATTTTGAGAATATAGTTACAAGCTGAGGAAGAATACTATGGAAGTTAAAAACCGCACCTGGGTAGAGGTTGACACCGGGTGCATTGAGAGAAATTACAGGGCCCTTTGCAAAAAAGCGGGGAAGAGCGCCGTTTTGGGCGTTGTCAAGGCGGACGCATACGGCCACGGCGCAGTCGAGGTGGCAAAGACGCTGCAAAAGGCGGGGTGCCCATACCTTGCGGTTGCCTGTATAGATGAGGCCGCGGCACTGCGCTCAGCAGGGATTAGCGCGCCAATACTTATCCTTGGGTATACATCCCCGGAATACACAGACCATCTGATTAACATGAAAATCACCCAGACGGTGTCGAGCCTGCAAATGGCGCGGGAGCTGTCCGCACAGTCGGTGTCCTCTGGAGGAGTTTTAAAAGTACATATAAAGGTTGACAGCGGCATGGGGCGTACCGGCTTTAGCCCGGAGGATATACAGTCTCTGCTGACGGCCTCGGAGCTGCCGGGGCTGGAGGCGGAGGGGATATTTACCCATTTTGCAGTGGCCGATGTCTGGGGAGACAGCTTTACCCATGAGCAGTTCAAGCGATTTATGTCTGTTTTGGATAGACTGAAGGAAAACGGGCATGAGTTTCGACTGCGCCACTGTGCCAACAGCGGGGCGCTTGTGAATTACCCGGAGACGTATCTCGACATGGTTCGCCCGGGAATTGCGCTGTATGGTCACTATCCGGAGGCAGGACGCACCGGAGGTCTTGAGCTTTACCCGGCGATGGAGCTTAAAACACGCGTTTCCCAGATAAAGACAATGTCGCCCGGCGATACAATAAGCTACGGACGAATGTACACAGCGGAAAAGCCGGGACGTGTAGCGGTAATCTCCATAGGGTATGCCGACGGACTGCGGCGCGGCCTGTCCGGGAACATGGACGTCATAATAAACGGACAGCGTGCTCCCCAGATTGGCCGGATATGCATGGACATGTGCATGGTGGACGTGACAAAAATTAAGGACGTAAAGCCGGGAGACACGGTGACGGTTTTTGGCCGGGACGGTGACGAATTCATACCTGCGGAGGAGCTTTCTGACAAACTTGACACAATTTCATACGAAGTGCTCTGCGGCGTGTCCCACAGAGTGCCCAGAGTTTACGTAAATCATGAGACATGAGCCTTCCTCCGGCATATAATATGTCGGGAGGTAAATTTACGCTTAATGTATAATTTGCCCTCTTTGGTGAAAGAATTAACAGTGACGGGGTTACATATCATCATGGTATGCGCCGCGAATCTGTTATTCTCGGAGAGTGAGCTGCGTGACAAGCGGAGTAAAAAGAGGCGATATATACTACGCCGACTTAAGTCCAGTTGTGGGAAGTGAGCAGGGAGGTCTGCGCCCGGTGCTCATCGTGCAGAACGACACGGGCAACAGGCACAGCCCGACAGTGATAGCCGCGGCGATAACGTCGCAGATTAACAAGGCGAAGCTTCCCACCCACATAGAGCTTGAGGGCAAGTCTTACGGGCTGTCAAAAGACTCTGTGGTACTTCTGGAACAGATACGTACAATTGATAAAAGGCGCCTTCGCGAGCGAATGGGCAAGCTGGACGCCGGACTTATGAACAAGGTGGACAACGCCAT
>CAJFTV010000005.1 GCA_904420055.1 Candidatus Alloscillospira gallinarum
GAGAGAGGCAAGTATGGAAATCTTTCTGCATGCGTCATGTCCGTCAATGTCAGCCGAGGGGTTTAATTCGCTGTATCCCAGCTCCTGCGCCCTTGAAAGTGCGGAGGAAAACGATGAGCCGTGCTGGTACATCTCAGTAAGGACAAAATTCGTAGTACCGTTCAAAATGCCGTATATCTCGCTTATTCTATCCGCGGTGAGGCACTCCTTAATAGGTCTTAATACAGGTATGGCCCCGCCAACGCTTGCCTCAAACAGGTAGCTTACGCCGTTTTCCATAGCAATCTTCATAAGCTCCGTTCCCTTTTTGGAAACGAGCTCCTTGTTGGAGGTTACGACGCTTTTCCCCGCCTTAAGGCTCCGCCGCGTGAAATCGTAAGCCGCTTTAATGCCGCCGATTGTCTCGATAACAATGTCCACTTCCGGGTCATTTTCAACTGCCGAGAAATCATCTGTAATAAGTGATGAAAACGGACTGTCCTCAAATTTCCGTATGTCCACAATGTACTTCAGTCTTATCTCCTGTCCGGCTGAAGCTGTTATTTTCTCAGCGTTTTCAGTAAGCACCTGGGCAACTCCTGAGCCGACAGTACCAAATCCAAGTATTGCTACGTTCTGCATAAAAATCTCCGTTCTTTTGTAATCTGTAAAATATTAGTCATATTATGCCATAAGACGCGCAAGACGTCAAAACTTTCCAACCTCCATAATAAACTGTGACAAACCGGGAAAAATAAACAAGAATTACGCGCTGCCCATACTTGTTATACAAAATTATGGTGTAGCTGCGTACAAAACGAGATATTTGTTTTTATCTTAAGCACAGACGGATATTTTGTCAACTGTTAATTATTTAAAGATTTAATACGCGAAATAAAAATTATGAAAAATTCACTTTTTGACAAGCCCAATAAAAAGCTGCGGGTTAAGAGTATCGTGTCCGGCGCGCTGGGCGGAGTCGTCTGCGGCTTTTTCGGAGCCGGAGGCGGAATGCTGCTTGTGCCGCTGTTTGCCAGGTGGCTGAAGCTTCGGGACAAAACCGCCCTTGCAACGTCAGTCGCCGTTATCTTCCCCCTGTCTCTCCTCTCCGCCATAACATATGCGGTCAAAACAGACTTCTCCGTGATGTCCGCACTGCCGTACGTGTTTGGCGGACTTGTAGGCGGAATAATCGGCGGCAAGGTGTTTTCAAAAGTACCTGCAACATTTTTGAGAAAGCTTCTGGCGCTGTTTATAATCTACGGAGGAGTGAGAAGCCTATTTTTCTGAATATTGTAGTCTCTGTAATAACCGGGGTACTGTCCGGCTGGGGCGTTGGAGGGGGAACCCTGCTTATGATATATCTCACGGTGTTTCAAAATATGTCCCAGACCTCAGCCCGTGGAATTAACCTCGTGTACTTTCTTTTTTCCTCTGCCGGCGCACTCTATTACCATATAAAAAACCGGTTTGTGGACAAGTCCGTGGCGCTCTGGGCAATGGTTTCCGGCGCTGTATTCGCCGTTATGGCCGCCCTGTGCGCCTCTGTCACAAATCCGGATATATTAAAAAAGCTCTTCGGCGGATTTCTCATAGCCGTGGGCTTATCAGAGCTTATTAAAAAGAGCAATGACAAGCCAAATGAAAAATAGGCTCTCCTATGCGCGCTTCTTAAGAAACAGTCTCCAGAACAAAGAAACTGGAACAAGAGACATGAAACCGGCACAAGCATGAAAGCCTGTGCCGGTTTACGTTTTCACACAAGGATATGAAAAATTTCAGATGCCAGCCATAAAATCCCCGTTGCCGCTGAGCCGGCGCAGAAGAAAAACAGTGAACCAAGTCTCCTCTTTCCCTCTCTGCGGCTGTCCTTCATATACCGTGCCGCAATGTCCTGAGCTTCTTTTACAATCATCTCTCCGCTTGCGCCGCCGGCCTTTGCCTCGTCGTTCACTATAAAAATCGCCTCCTGGAAAGCTCCGCCCCCTGGGGATTTCACAACAATAACGTTTCTTGATACACCTTTGACCAATATTGTCACACCCTTTATAATGTACTGCTGTTAATTTTTCCCCCGTCTGCAAAAAATATACATTAATCTCTGTCGGTCACTGAAATTACAAACGCCATCATGTCGTCCTCGTCACCGTACCTGTCCACTGCCCGGCGAACAATCTGCTCGGCCAGTTCCTTCGGGTCCTCCCCGTCATACTGGGAAATCATCTCCGCAAGCCAGTCGTCGCTGCCCCCGGATATTACGCCGTCACTAATCATAACCGCGAGGTTGCCGGGGCACATCTGAAGCCTAAATTTGTCCGGCATATCCTCCGGAGGAAAACCCAGGCCGGCCGCAAGGCTTGTACCGCTTATCCTCTCAACCAGGTCGTCCCGCTTGAGATAAGATGTAGCCGCTCCATACTTAAATACAGAAGAATTTCCGGAAAACAGGTTGATGCTCACAAGGTCCACAGTGGCACAGCCCGTTTCGTCCTGGTTTTTAAGCAGCATAAGGTCATTTAAAATTCTCACCGCCGTATCTGCGCTCACCCCCGCCCGGAGGAAACGCTCCAGGACCTCCACCGCGCTGCTGCTGTACTTCTCCGCCTCCGGTCCTGTGCCCATTCCGTCGGAGAGTATTACATAAAGTACTCCATCGTCCGTCTTAAAATACGCGCCCTTATCGCCGCTTGCTCCGCGTCCCTCACGGCTGATTGCGGCAATGCCCACCGACGCCGACAGCGGCTCCGCCTCCATCAAAGTGAGGTACTCTCCCCCTGCGCGCTCTTTTGTGCACAGCCGTACACCCATAACCGCCGACAGCTCGTCCAGCCAGTCCTTGTTTTTTTTCAGCTTTGCCGCAGCCGTCTGGGAAATCTCCGCCCGGAGCCTGCCGCCAATTCCCCTGAACACCGCCACCTCTCCCGGTATTCCCTTGGACGAGAGGTATTTTCTCAGCTTGTTTTCATATACCGGCTCATACCCGGCGGCGCTGCCCATGTCGGCGGCAAATCCCGACAGGATTGAAGAAATATCCGCATACTGCCCAAAGGCCGCCTTCTGGTTTTCCAGCAGCTTTGCCCTGTACTGTCTCCTGTACATCAGTCCCCTCAGCTCCTCGTTTACGGCCTTTACAAAGTCGTCAGGGCTTTTGCACTCGCCAATGAAATATTCAGGCAGGTCCTCTCTTAAAAGCTTTCCCCTGGACAGCATTACCGGTGCCGCCGTGTTCAGCGCGTCCAGCGTGGACTGATATTTTGCCCCCCAGCAGTACTGTGAATTGGGGCACATGCGGCATGTCTTTTCAGCAGATGCGTCAAACACCGCCGCGGTATCGCTGTCGTTCCTGTCAAGTCCCACGGCGTCTCTCACTGTCCTGTACAGGTCGTCAAAGGCCATAGACGCCTGCTCAAGCCGCCGTCTCATATACTCAGTGTTTCTCCTCTGTCCCATTGCCGACACCGAGGACGGCAAAAATGACTCAAGGCGCAGCAAAAACGAGTTCGGTATTACCATGAATATGACAGAGGCAATAAACATCTCATAAAGACATGCCGGGACAATTTCAAGGTCTATTCCAAATGCGGCCATGGTGCCGTTTGTTATTATAAACATCAGCGTAAAAATCAGCTTCCCCTGTTTCGCAAAAACCCCGGAAATAAGCCCGTTAATGGCATACGCCGCCGTAAACCACATCCCCCCGGAAAAGGAGTCCATGGCAAGCCCGAAGGCCGTCCCAGCCGCACAGCCGGAGGCCGGTCCGCCCTTGTAGGCAAAAAGCATAACGAGGACACAGCCCATCGCCCTGCCGATGGAAATCATGTCAAACACCACAATTCCGCCGGCGGCAATAAGTATCACAGAGATTAAAAACAATACGCTTACCGTATGGCGAATGTCCTCTGCCCTTAAAAAGTCAAGTTTGCCCTTCCAGGGTGAAAGGGCGCGGGCAAAAAAATATGTTCCCGCCCCGGCGATAACTGCGTCCGCCACACACAGCATGTACGCTGAAAACTCGGCTCCCCTGCCCGTGTCGCAGGCAAAGCTGAAAATTGCCATCACCGCAAATGATGCCGCCGGCGCAAACCATGTGCTTCTGGCCGGCGGCCATTTTTTGAGCGTCAGGCATACTATATACATCATCAGGGCCGCGGGAACATATTTCACCATCTGGTCAAACCCGCAGGTTAAAAGATACCCCGACACACTGCCTATAAGGGCGACAGACGCCCCGCCGCCCATTCCGCAGGACGCGGTGAACGCCACACCAAACGGACTCAGTCCGCCGACAATTTTTCCGCAGCTTACCACAAATCCCAGCACGAACTTGAATACATATTCCGCAATTCTGCTTTTGTCCACCTCGGCGGCTTTCTCGCCTCCGGTGTTTATCTGGAGCTTTTTCCCGGACAATAAAAACATTCCTCTCGCACGTATATTTCAGTTATTTAATACATATACTGATAGTTAAATCTTAAACTCCGGAACGCAATAATCCCGTCGCTAAATGGCGGAAAAAAATCATATCTTGTGTCGGGAAATAACGGGAAATAGGAAAGGCGGTGCCGTGTGCGAAAAATTCCGGTAAGGCAGAGAAAACTGCCGTCGTTATAGCGCGCCGCAGCCCATAATTTTATGAAAAGCGCCCGGGTTTTCCATCCTGTGACACCCTGTGGAAGCTTATTTATGTCATCTCCGTGAGAAAGCTCAAACACCATGCAGCTTTGGCGAGGCACTCCGATATAAGAAAAAGGACTTTGACAAGTTGTGTCAAAGTCCTTTTTTCATTTTCAGATATCTTAAATCAGTCTGTAAACTCCCAAGCGGTGTCAAGGGCAATTTCCATCATATCCCGGAAACTGTCCTGCCTGTCCTGAGCTGACAGAGCCTCGCCCGTAAATACATGGTCGGAAATCGACAGCAGGCTCAGCGCCTTTTTGCCGGCGTGGTTTGCCGTCCAGTAAATTCCTGCCGTCTCCATCTCAACGGCCAGCATGTTTTCCGCCCTGTAAAGCTCATAGGCGTTGGGTATGGC
>CAJFTV010000006.1 GCA_904420055.1 Candidatus Alloscillospira gallinarum
TTTCTACAGGCTGAGGGTAAGCGGCAGAAAAAGAAATCTCACATTCCTCAGTCCCGGAGAGGCGCATGACTTAATAAGCGGGAGGCATTCAAAGGTGTTCTATTCTAAACCGGAGCAGTCATATTACATAAACACAGGCGGCAGTGAAGGCGTTGAATTTCTGTTTTTTGACACATGCAGCACTCTGACAAAAAAGGCCGCCGCCCTGCTCTCACACGGTATTACACCCGTTGTCCGGTACGGCGAGCTTCAAGCGCTTATGCGTTTTCCTCTCCCCGGCTTATCTTCTTAATCTGCTTTTCTACCTTTGCGCGGGTATTCATAATCTCATGTCCGCAGCCAAGACAGCGCATTTTAAAATCAGCGCCTATGCGCAGAACCAGCCACTGGTCCGAGCCGCATGGGTGCTTTTTCTTCATAGTGAGTATATCTCCAACAAGTACGTCCATAACTACTCTCCGTTCCTGCCCTTTATGTTGTCCCAATATCTTTTTGCAGTCTGCTCCGTCTTATTGTCTCCATACCGGTAGTATACGGCGTCCCGGAGCGCGTCCGGCAGATACTGCTGAACCACATAGTGGTTTGGATATTCATGGGGATATTTATAATTCTGCCCGGTCTCCAGCCCCGTCGTCTCAGCATGGACGTTTTGCAGCTGCCTTGGTATATTGCCTGACTTTCCGGCACGGATATCACTCAGCGCCGCGTTCAGCCCCATATACGCTGAATTGGACTTTGGCGCCGTGGCCAGAAGTACAACTGCATCTGCCAGGGGTATTCCCGCCTCCGGCAGTCCAAGCTGAAGGGCGCTGTCCACACACGCCTTGACAATGGGAATTGCCTGCGGATAGGCAAGGCCGACGTCCTCCGCCGCAATAACAAGCAGTCTGCGGCAGGGCGACAGTATATCTCCCGCCTCCATAAGCCGGGCGAGGTAGTGCAGTGCCGCGTCCGGGTCGGAGCCTCTGATTGACTTTTGCAGGGCCGAAATTATATCGTAATGCTCGTCTCCGCTTTTGTCATACCGCATCGCGCTGCGCTGGGACACGGCCTTCGCGTCTTCAAGTGTTATATGTACCCTGCCGTCCTTCCGCCTTCCCGCGCTGTAAAGAAGCTCAACCGCGTTTAACGCCTTGCGCACGTCTCCGCCGCTTGAAAACGCCACGTGAGATACAACTCCGTCTTCAATTTCGGCCTGCTCACCGCTCTCCTCCGCAAGGAGACGAAACCCACGCTCTACCGCCGGTATTACGCTTTTTCCGTCCAGCGCCTTAAACTCGAAAACCGTACTGCGGCTTAAAAGCGCGTTGTACACATAAAAATACGGGTTCTCCGTGGTTGAGGCGATAAGTGTTATCTTTCCGTTCTCCACAAACTCCAGAAGAGACTGCTGCTGCTTTTTATTGAAATATTGAATCTCGTCCAGATAGAGCAGTACCCCCTCAGGCGCCATCATAGTGCCCACATCGGACATGACGTCCTTTATATCCGCCAGCCCCGCCGTTGTGGCGTTTAATTTGTGCAGGGTCCTGCCGGAGGAGCGGGCGATAATGTTTGCAACCGTTGTCTTGCCGCAGCCTGACGGTCCGTAAAATATCATATTCGGTATTTTGCCGCTGTCAATTATACGCCTTAAAATACCGTCTCTGCCCAGAATGTGCTCCTGGCCCAGCACCTCATCGATATCTGTGGGACGTATCCTGTCCGCAAGTGGTCTGTACATGCTCTCACCTCACTGTTACAGTTTATCACGTGTACCGCTTTCTTTCAATAGTCACACGGCAATTGCAAAAACACAAAAAAGTGCCGGGCTTAATTTGCCCGGCACTCTGCTTTGCTTAGTTATGATTTTTTCTGCTCTTGAGCACTGTAGCCGCTGCTACACCTGCTGCTGACACCGCCATCATTATGAGCATTGCAAGCATAATGCTGTCGTTTCCAGTCTGCGGTACAGATGGGTCTTTCGGATCTTCAGTCTCCCCGCCACCTGTTACCTTTAATATGGTGTCTTCCTTCTCTATCTCCTCGGTGAGAGCTTCGTCCTTAAAGTACCTGCCGCAGTCCTCGCAGTACCAGTACTCTATGTTGCCCTCTTCCTTGGAGGTTGCGGGCTTTGCCTCTACATGCTTTACGTTCTCGTGGCCTGTGGCCTTTACAATTGTTGCGTCCTTTGTTGTCTCTTCTTTAAGAGCCTCGTCCTTAAAGTACTTTCCGCAGTTCTCGCAGTACCAGTAAGCTATATTGCCATCCTCTGTGCAGGTAGCCTCTTTTGCTGCAACCGGCTTTGCGTCGTGGCCTGTCGCCTTTATTACTATCTCGTCCTTTGTTGCCTCTACTGTGAGAGCCTCGTCCTTAAAGTACTTGCCGCAGCCCTCGCAGTACCAGTAAGCGATATTGCCGTCCTCTGTACATGTAGCTTCCCTGGCCGCAACTGGCTCCGCATCGTGAATATGAGTAGTAATTCCACCCTCAGTAACGGCTTCACCATTTACATTTACAGTGCCGCTACCGCTGTTGCTGACGTTGACACCGTCCACACTTATTGTGATATCAACACTTCCGGTAATAACTTCAATCTTATCGCCGCTAACTGCCGATGCAGAAGCAGAAGCGATATCGTCGCCTACATAATAAACTGTAGAACCGTCGGAAGTGTATTTAACCGCCGCATTGTCTTCAGGTACATACTCGGCAGGCGATACGTCAAATTCGCCGCCGGTCACCGTCGTCACAGTTGACTGTCCACTTGTATATTCCTTTACAATTACGGGAGAATTAAAGTCACCGCCGGAAAGTGCATTTTCCGAACCGCTGAAAATATAGAGAACGGCTGTACCCGCATTTACCGTTACAGTACTGCCGTCGGCCGGGGCAACTGTAGCATATCTCGTCTGGAAAGCATAAGTTGCGGCATCAATTGTACCGTCGGTAACCTCAACAGGCGCAAAAGCTGAATAAACGCCCATCGAATTGGACTCAACATTACCGCCGCTGATTATGATAGACTCTGCAGAATTATTTGCATATATTGCGGCGGAAGATGAGTATGTACTCTCCTGAATAACATTACCGCCTGCAAGTGTAAAATTGGCTTCGCTGTTTATAAATGCCGCATAGCCGCCGTTTACGGTGTTCCTAATGGTACCGCCCTCAACAATTACGCTGCTTCCGCTATTTACAAACAGCGCATAGCCGCTGCTTCTTTTGTTAACAATTTCACCGCCTGTAATAGAGGCGCTGCCCGAGGCATTTACATAAACGACATTACCGCCGCTACCCTCTATCGTGCCGCCCTTTATGTTCAGGCTGCCGCCATTGGCATATAACAGCGTATTGAAACTCGATGCGTTATCGCCATTAGTGATCTTACCTGTCTGCTGGGCTGAATTGTCCTCAATAGTAAGACTTCCGCCATTGTTTACCGTAATCGCATTAACAGAGTCGCCGGTTATGGTAACAGTTTTACCGTTCAGGTCCAGAACCAGAGAACCTCTTATTGTAGGAGCATTGCTAAACTCTGTAGTTACGTTTACGTTCTCCATGAGCTTGTACGCACCGCTCGTCGGAAGTGAATCTGTCGATGTCCACTCCTCATAAGCAGGTTCATCTGCCGCCATCGCAGCAACGCTGAGAGACAAAGCCAAAACAAGCACCAGGACCAAAGAAAGTATTTTTTTCGTGTTCATGTACCTAACCTTGCCTTTCCTTTTTTAAAAATGTCAACATTATTATATACCATTACCCTTGATTGTCAATCCTCGCAGAACAGTAACATAACAAAAAAATATTCTTTTTTCAAATTACACATACAGTTTTTCGTGTGTTGTATAACATCTGCTGGATATGATATAATTACCTCAAACAGGCTAAGGGTTGTGATACTGTGAAAACAAAAAAAGATACGCTCAAAATTGTTGAGCTGCTTGAAAACGAATATCCAGACGCGATGTGTTCACTGGACTACGACAAGGATTATGAGCTTCTCTTCTCAGTGCGGCTGGCCGCCCAGTGCACTGACGAGCGCGTGAATAAAATTACCCCCGCCCTTTTTGAGGCCTACCCCACCCTTGAGGCATTTGCACACGCAAAGCAGGAGGACGTGGAAAGCTACATACACTCCTGCGGTTTTTTCCGGGGCAAGGCGAGAGACATAATAGGCAGCGCACAAATGATAATCGCAAACTACGGCGGCAAGGTACCTGACACTATGGAGGAGCTGTTAAAGCTCCCTGGGGTGGGCAGAAAAACCGCCAACCTCATTCTCGGCGATTTATACAAGACTCCCGGCAGCGTGGTTGTGGACACCCACTGTATTCGCCTTTCAAACCGGCTCGGCCTTGTGGATACAAAAGAGCCGGCAAAAATCGAAGTAAAGCTTCGGGAGCTTCTGCCGCCGGAAAAGTCCAACGACTTCTGCCACCGTCTGGTACTCCACGGGAGGGCAGTATGCAATGCCCGCACACCAAACTGTGCCGGGTGCTGCCTGCGTGAGCTGTGCGATTACGCAAGCTCCGGTCCCGGCCAAAAGGAAAGCGTGAAAAAGGAAGATAAAAAATCCGGGGCTTAATATATATCTCTGTATTTTTTCCGATTTCTGAAATTATCGTATGTATTGACACTTAAAACAAGGAGGCTCCGGCATGGCCAGGACAAGCGGGCAAAAGCTTAAGATACTGCACATACTGTCGCTCTTACAGCGGGAATCCGACCCGGACCACCCCGTCACAATGGCAAGAATAACAGAACATCTGGCCTCTGTAGGCATATCGTCAGAGCGCAAGTCAATATACGGCGACATTGAGGCCCTGCGCTCTTTCGGCGTTGATATTGTGTCCACCAGAGTGCCCGTTTCAGGTTATTTCATCGGAGAGCGAGACTTTCAGCTTCCCGAGCTCAAGCTGCTTGTTGACAGCGTCCAGTCCTCAAAATTTATAACGCAAAAGAAATCGCTTGAGCTCATAGGCAAGATTGAAAAGCTGACGAGCCGCTGGGGCGGCGCAAGCCTTCACCGTCAGGTCTATGTCAAAAACCGAATTAAGGCAATGAACGAGTCCATCTACTATAACGTGGACACAATTCACACCGGAATCAGCAGTGACAGAAAAATATCGTTTCAATATTTTGAATATTCCGTACAAAAAGAGCGTGTTTTCCGACATAACGGAAAGTGGTATATTGTAAGCCCTTTCGCCCTGATTTGGGACGATGAGAATTATTACATGATTGCCCACGAGGAAGAGGCCCACGCCGTAAAGCACTTCCGCGTTGACAAAATGTACTCCATAACCGTGACGGACGAGCCGCGCGGCGGCCTTGACATACTTGCAGGACTTGACATGTCCACATACTCAAAGCGTCATTTCGGCATGTTCACCGGCACAGCTGAGCCTGTAAAATTGGAGTTTGAAAACGGCCTTGCCGGAGCTGTAATTGACCGTTTTGGCCGGGATATCCCATTTGTCCCCACAGATGACAGTCACTTTTCCATAACTGTAGAAGTGGCTGTAAGTCCCCAGTTTTTCGGCTGGGTGTGCGGTTTCGGCGGCAGGGTGAGGATACTGGCACCGGGCTCCGTTGTCCGGAAGATGAAAGAACATATAGATGAAATCTCAGCAAAATATTAGTTGTTTCTGCCCCGCAGTTCTGCGGGGCATTTTTACTGACATTTTTCACAAAGCATGCGAAGAGTTTTCAGAGATAAAACGCATTGTAATTTTTCGGCGCCCACTGTAAAATATATACAAATATAAATGAAAGGAATGAGGATTATGGCATGGATTCAGGCAGATTTTTATTCTAACAGTCTCTGCCGGCCCGTACCCCTGAATATAATCGTCCCCGCTGACGACAGAATGCGCCCCACTGCTGCGGGAAAGTATAAAACCCTCTATCTTCTCCACGGTTACTACGGCGACAGCAGCACATGGCTCCTGCGGGGAGATATGGCCTCCATCGCCGAGGAATACGGCATTTCAATCGTCATGCCCTCCGGCAACAACGACTTTTATGTGGACGCGCCGCGCTCCGGTAAAAATATGAGCACGTTTATATCCCGTGAGCTTGTTGATTTTACCCGGCGGCTCCTTCCCCTGTCAGACAAGCGTGAGGACACAATTCTCGGCGGCTACTCAATGGGCGGCTTTGGCACGCTGTATAACTGCTTTACCCACAGCGATGTATTTGGTCACGGCATAGCCCTCTCCTCACCCATGATACTGGAGAAGGAGGGGCTTGACCGCATAAGTGACACCCCCGACTTCATGGGAGTTACCCGGGGATACTACCGGGAGCTGTTCGGTGAGGACTTAAGCTCCCTTCCGGAGAGCCCGTATAACCCCCGGATTGCTGCATGGGATATGGTGAGCTCCGGCAGAGAACAGCCAAACCTGTATATCGCATGCGGATATAATGACGCCTTGAAATTTGACAACAGAAAGCTCTGTACTGCCCTTGATAATATTGGAGTAAAATACTTTTATGAGGAGGGTCCCGGCACACACGACTGGGATTTCTGGAATGTATATATCCGCCGGGGAATTGAGCATGTTCTGGGAACAGAGCCAAAGCTCGTGCGGCACCCTCTGTGGGTGGAAAATGATTAAGGGAGGCAAGATACGATATGTCATTTATTCAGCTTGATTTCTATTCCAGGCTTTTAAAGCGGAGTGTCAAATTAAATGCATACATTCCACTCGACGCTAAGCTCATGCCTGGAGAAAAGCCGGTTTCCGGTCCGTTTAAAACCATGTACCTCCTCCACGGCTACACCGGAAACTGCTATGACTGGCTCGGCTCAAACGATATTGACGATATAAGCCGCACTTACGGCATTGCAATTGTCATGCCGGAGGGCGAAAATCATTTTTATGTGGACGCACTGCGCCGCGGCGATATGTACGGCGAATACATAGGGCGGGAAATAGTTGAATTTACCCGGCTTCTGTTCCCCCTGTCCAGCAAAAGGGAGGACACAATTATAGCAGGCATATCCATGGGAGGATATGGCGCCATAAGGAACGGGCTGAAATACAGCGACACCTTCGGCCATGTTATAGGTATAAGCCCGGCAAATATCATTCACGAGCTGAAGGATTCCACGGAAGAACCCAACAATGTGGGCGCCACTCGGGGATTTTATGAATCTGTATTCGGTGATTTAAATAACGCCATGGACTCTGATATAAATCTCACATGGCTTGTCAAAAAGATGAAAACAGAGGGGGCCATCTTCCCCAGCATATATTTCGCCTGCGGTTATAACGACATGTTAATCTTTACGAACAGGAATTTTCGCAATGTTCTCACCTCTCTCGGCATTCCCCATATTTATGAGGAAGGACCCGGCACTCATGACCCACTGTTCTTTAAACCGCACCTCATATCCGGGCTTGAAACTCTGAACATAGAAAAGCCGCCGGTGCCGCCCAACCCCTTCTGGATTGAGCGCCCTGCGGACGGAAAGGTACTTTAGGATTCAAAATGGCTACAACAAAGGAATTTTTAAACTTTGTGCTGGAACAGCTCTCCGACACGGGTGATATCCGCCCTCGCCCCATGATGGGTGAATACATTCTATACTACAGGGACAAGTATTTTGCCTCTGTCTGTGACAACCGTCTTTTTCTGAAGCCGGTTCCTTCGGCGCTGGCCATGCTTCCTTCCGCGCCCCTTGAGCCGTCTCACGAGGGGGGATCGCCCATGATTTTAGTAGAGGACCTGGACAACCGTGAGCTGCTGTCGCAGGTGATACCAGCGATGTATGACGAGCTTCCTTTTCCAAAGCCCCGGAAAAAGAAGTCCGGAAAATAATCATTCCCGTATATCCTTTAAGTAGCGTCTGCCGGCCTTGGATACACAAAGCCGGCAGACTAATTTACCGTTAATTACATTTTCCGGACAATAAGAATGTTTGCCCCTAATATTTCACGCGCCATATTTAGAGACTGATTTCAAAAAGAAAAGCGCCGGCTTAAAGCCGGCGCTTTCAATATACTTCTTAGTATTCGCTGCCCTCTGCGAGCCACTTTTTTAATTCCTCGTCAGTGCCCAGTACATAGTGAGTTCCCTCAACATGCTGCTGTACGCCGACATTGTAGTCTATGCCGCTTGTGGCATAGTCATATGTGAGCGCAACGCGGGACTTTTCGACCCTGGGGTTGGGGTGAGGTATGGCAGAGAGAAGGCTCTTTGTGTAGGGGTGTATCGGCCGGGAGAAAATCTCGTCCGTCGTACCGCTCTCCACAAGATGGCCAAGGTGCAGAACACCAATCCTGTCAGATATATACTTTACCATTGACAGGTCATGCGCGATAAACATGTAAGCCGCGCCTGTCTCCTTCTGAATATCCTTCATCAGGTTTACAACCTGTGCCTGAATTGAAACGTCCAGAGCTGAGATACACTCGTCAGCGATAATCAGCTTCGGATTCATAATAAGCGCCCTGGCAATTCCGACACGCTGGCGCTGGCCGCCGGAGAACTGGTGGGGATAGCGCTCTGCATGCTCGGGAGCCAGTCCAACCTTATGCAGTATTTTGGCTACACGCTCCTCCCTGTCGGCTCTGTTCTTGCAGAGATGATGGATATCAAGCCCTTCGGCGATTATGTCAATGACCTTTTTGCGTGGATTGAGGCAGGCCATCGGGTCCTGGAATATCATCTGCATCTCACTTCTCAGCTGCTGAGTTGTCTGACTGTTCATTTTACCCGATATATCCATACCATTAAATATGATTTCACCTTCGGTGGGTTTGTAAAGACGTATAACACTTCTGCCGATTGTGGACTTTCCTGAACCGGACTCGCCAACAAGGCCATATGTTTCACCGGCGTTAATCTCAAATGTCACGCCGTCTACCGCCTTTACCGTAAATTTTCTCGTTACGGGAAAATACTGTTTAAGTCCTGTGACCTTGAGAAGAGGAGTTTTATTTGTTTCCATTTACAGCACCTGCTTCCTGCATTCTCTTTATTCTCGCCTTCAGCTCTGCCGGCATTTCAACCTTGGGAGCCCTTGGGTCGAGAAGCCACGTCGCCGCGCTGTGAGTTTCGGTAATCTCAAACATAGGCGGCTCTACCCTGTCGTCAATATTGAGGGCAAACTCATTTCTCGGTGCAAATGCGTCTCCTACCTTCTCACGGAGCAGGTTCGGGGGTGAGCCCGGGATTGCATAGAGCCTGTCGTCATCGGTCTCAAGGTCAGGCATTGCAGAGAGAAGTCCCCATGTATACGGGTGGCGTGGGTCATAGAATATCTCATCTATTGTCCCTTTTTCGACAATCTTGCCGGCGTACATGACGTTGACAAAGTTTGCAACCTTAGCAACAACGCCCAAATCGTGGGTTATATATATTACCGAGAGGTTCATTTCCCGCTGGAGCTTCTGGATAAGCTCCAGAATTTTCGCCTGAATTGTAACGTCGAGGGCCGTTGTCGGCTCGTCACATATGAGAAGATCCGGATTACATGCCAGGGCAATAGCGATAACAACACGCTGTCGCTGACCGCCGGAGAGCTGGTGCGGATAGTTTTTCATACGCTTTTCAGCATCGTTTATACCCACCATCTCAAGGAGCTCTATGGCCTTTTTCCGCGCTTCCGCCTTAGGCGTCTTATAGTGCCACATCATGCCTTCCATAATCTGCTTGCCTATTGTCATAGTGGGGTCAAGAGATGTCATTGGGTCCTGAAAAACCATTGCAATGCGCTTTCCGTTTATGTGATGGCGAATCCACTTCTTGTCCTTTGTAAGTATGTCCACTGTCTCAGGAGTGCCATCGTCATGCTTGTATGTAAATTCAATTGACCCCTTGTTCACCGTTGCATTTTTTGCCAAAATTCCCATGGCCGCCTTCATGGTAACGGACTTACCGGAGCCGGACTCACCGACAATTGCAACAGTCTCACCCTTGTACAGGTCTATATTTACACCACGTATGGCGTGTACGCTTCCTGCCGTTGTAGTAAAGCTTATATCAAGGTCGCGGACAGTAAGAACTTTTTCTCTTGTTTCACTCATTTAAGCGTACACCTCCTTACATCTCTTTCATCTTCGGGTCAAGTGCATCTCTCAGGCCGTCCGCCAAAAGGTTGAAGCACAGCATAAGCAGTGACATAACAATAAGCGGCGGCAGTATCTGATACGGGTGCGTCATGAAGCAGTTAAATGCATCGCTTATAAGCGAACCGAGGCTGCATCTTGGCTGCGGAATGCCAAGTCCGACAAAGCTCAAAAATGCTTCAGTATAAATCGCAGTAGGTATGCTGAGCATGAGCTGAGTTATAACAGGGCCAATCATGTTGGGGAGAATGTTCTTGAAAATAATGAACATGCTCTTTGCACCCAGAGTCTTGGAGGCCAGGACAAACTCCTGTTCTTTAAATTTCAGCACCTCCGCACGAGTTATGCGGCTCATCTTAATCCACTCAGTCAAAATGAGTGCAATAATTATCGTCATCAGGCCCGGTTCAAATACAAGCATAAGCAATATAACTATAACCAGACGCGGAATACCATTAAATACCTCAGAAATACGCTGCATTATGGTATCCACTACTCCGCCGAAATAGCCGGAAATCAGACCATATACCATACCAATGACAATATTGATAACTGTGGATACTGCGGCAATTATAAGGCTAACCTGTGTACCGGACCAGACACGCGTCCAGATGTCACGCCCCAAGGTGTCGGAGCCAAACCAGTAATATGTGTCGTCAAGTCCCATTTCCTCATACCGGTTAACTGTCTTGGAACCTGTTGTGGTTGAAATGGTCTCATCTCCGTCAAATATTCCCAGATTTTCAAGTCCGGGTATACGCGGAGCCAAATTCTGTTCCTCAAGATTTTGTTTAGAATAAGTGTAGTCGGTCATCATGGGACCCAAAATAGCCAGCAGTGTAAAAATAATTATACATATCAGAGAAATAACGGCACTCTTCTTTGCAAAGAAGCGCACACGCACATCTTTCCAATAACTCTGGGAGGCAAAATTTGAATCTGTCTTTGTATCGACTGTATTCCCGCGGAGTACAAAATCATCATCTTGATACTCATAATTTTCCCAAGTCACCGCCGGAGTGGTGACAAGCTCTTTTTCTTTGGATTTTTTAGCCATTATTTGCCACCGTCCTTTGCAAGTCTTATTCTCGGGTCAATTATACCGTAAAGTATATCAACTACAAGCATAATCCCAATGTACATAGCACTGTAAATAAAGCTGAGAGCTATAATTACATTGTAATCGTTTGACTGTATTGCTGTAACCAAAAGGCTTCCCACGCCGGGTATAGAAAATATCTTCTCAACAACAAGAGAACCTGTCATGAGGTCAACAATAAGGGGAGCAAGAACAGTAATGATTGGAATAAGTGTATTTCTCAATGCATGGCGGAATATGAGGGAAGCGCCAGATATTCCTTTGCTTTCAGCCAAAAGTATGTACTCGCTGTCAAGTACCTCGAGCATCTCACTTCGCGTAAATCTGGCAATTGAGGCCATTGTGAACATGCCAAGGGAAATTGCGGGCATAACACTGGAATTAAATGCCTGACTTGAGTCATAGAGCATCGGGAACCACTGCAGCTTAAACCCAAAATAATAACTCAAAGCGAGAGCAAATACATATGAAGGAACTGCAATTCCTATAACTGATATAATTGTACAAAGAGAGTCAACGAATGTACCTCGCATAAGAGCAGATATAATGCCCAAAATTAACCCCACTACTGCGCCCAGCAAAACTGCATAGCCGCCTATTGCAAGGCTTATTGGCAGTCTGTTTTGTATAAGCTGAGTGATAGGTGTGTTACGGCTTATATTATAGCTCACACCCAAATCTCCTCTTATCATGTTCCACACATATCGTCCAAACTGCACTATGACCGGGTCATCAAGTCCATACTTTTCATACAGGACGGCTCTCTGCTCATCATCAAGCTTTTCATCATTAAACGGAGAACCTGGCATAAGCTGCATCAGTATAAACAGTACCAGCAGTATGGCGAGAAGTGTGGCAATGGAAATAAGAATTCTGTTTAAAATATATTTCTTCACACTGACACCACTTTCATTAATTTTGAAAACCGAGAACTGAAAACGGCGCACAGCGGAATAAGCCGCTGTGCGTCATTACAATCCTAAATTCTCAGCTTAACCCTTTGTCGCGTTCTTATATACACGGTTGAGAGCTATCGGGTGGAACTCAATTCCATCTACGTTGCTCTTAATCATGCAGGCATCTGCCTTAGTATAGACAGGTACAATAACCGCTTCCCGCATGATAATCTCTTCTGCATCATAAAGAGCTTCCCAACGTGCAGCTGCGTCACTTACATACTGACCAGTTGTGCAGTCTGCAATAATCTGGTCATACTCGGCATTTGACCAACGGCCGTAGTTGTTGTTATTGTCGGTAATCCACATGCCAAGGTAGGTCATCGGGTCTGCATAGTCAGGTCCCCAACGTGTGAGGCAGACTTCGTAATTACCGCTCTGGATATCATCAAGGCGCTGCTTCTTTGTCTCAACAACAATGTTCATTGTAACGCCTGGAAGAGCCTGCTCAAGCTGCTCCTTAATAACGGTTGCAACACGCTGTGTCTCAGTCTGGTCCTCACAGATAAGGTCAAACTCGAAGGTGTCCTTACCAAGCTCAGCCTTTGCAGCCTCAAAATATTCGGTTGCCTTCTCAAGGTCATATGAGCAGTATTCTGAGAACATCTCCTGATCCGCAGCGAAGTCGGAGCCGTCTACAGGGCTCGTGGCAAACTGAGGCGGCACCGCCGTGTATGTGGCAAGAGAGCCGTCCTTAACGACGTTCTTTACAATAGCCTCTCTGTCAACAGCATGAGTAAAAGCCATGCGGAGATTGAGGTTTGCAAGCTCCGGAACATCATGCACGTTCATAGTGAGATACCAGAGGTAGCCTGCGCCGTGAACGCTGAACTCCGGGTCGTCCTGAACCTGCTCAACCTGATCGCCGGAGAGCTTAACAACGTCCAGCGTGCCGTTCTGATATGACATGAGCGCCTGCTGGCTGTCCTTGATAACCTGATAGTTGAGGCCTTCAAGCTGAACTTTGTCAGCGTCGTAGTAGTCGGGGTTCTTAACAAGGCTGAAGTTCATTGCAGCGGGCTCATAGCTCTCCATAACGAAAGCTCCGTTTGACAGAAGAGTGTCTGCGCTCGTTGCGTATTTGCCCTCGCCGCCTGTGCTCTCGTAGAACTCACGGTTCACGGGATAGAAGGTGGGGAAATACATAAGGGACAGGAAGTATGAGACAGGGACGTTGAGCTCAACAACCAGAGTGTGGTCGTCAGGAGCGGAAACGCCCAGCTCGGTTACGTCCTTCTCGCCGGCGATGATCTCGGCGGCATTCTTAATCTGGCCGATATCGCTGAAGAGGTAGCTGTACTCGGAAGCTACAGCGGGGTCAACTGCCCTCTGCCAGCCGAATATGAAGTCGTCGGCTGTAACAGGCGTGCCGTTTGACCACACAGCGTCCTCGCGGAGGTGGAAGGTGTAAGTCATCTGGTCATCGGAAATTTCATAGGACTCGGCAATAGCCTCAACGGGAACACCGTTCTCGTCCATCTGCATAAGTCCGTCTGTGAAGTTTGCAATAACCTCAAAGGATGTACCGTCAGTTGCAATCTGCGGATCGAGAGTAGCGACCTCGATCTCGATCATGACATTCAAAACTTTGCTGCCGGTTGTGGTGTTGTCGGAAGTAGTTCCCCCATCATTGGAGTTATTTCCGCCGCCACATGCCGCGAAAGCGAACACCATTGCAACTGCAAGTACTGCTGCCAGCAGTCTTTTCATTGCTTTCATTCTTTTCTCTCCTTAAATCTGTGATTTAAAAATTTAGAGAATTGCCGTGGCCAACCGCGGCCCATTCCCTAACTTACAACATTATACATGCAAATTTCTCCAAATGCAATTGCAAATTTTACTATATATCACTTTATGACGTTAAAAGATTTGTTAAATATAATATTTTTGTTAACAATTTGGGGATTTTGGCTCTTCAACGCCGCATTTATGCAATTTTTACGTCATATTCTGTTATTTTTCTGCATTCTTGCAAGTTTTGCTGCGCGTTGTTTCTTCACAGAGGTAAGCTTCCATTCCGGTCAGAGGTCACATGCGCAAAAAAGGGCCGTGATGCTTTAACGAATTTACACATCACGGCCCTAATGTAAATACGGATTATATATTGCCTGCACACCCGTGCTTGTCTTCACCGCAGTCGTGTCCGCAGTTTCCGGAGCTGCAGTCATGTCCCTCGCCATGGTGGTGGCTGCACTGAATGTCAGGGTCGTAAGAGAGCTTTCCGGCCAGCAGGGCGTTTACCGCCGCGTCCGCATCTCCGGTCACGCCGGGGTACAGCTCTATCCCCGCTTCTCCGAGGGCAATCCTTGCGCCGCCGCCAATGCCGCCGCAGATTAACTTGTCAATCCTGTTTCCGGACAGGAACCCCGCCAGAGCACCGTGTCCGCTGCCAACCGCGCTCAGCACCCTGCTGTCAGTCACATGTCCGTTTTCAACATCGTACACCTTAAAATACTCACAGTGTCCAAAATGCTGGAATACTTCTCCGTTGTTATATGTTACTGCTATTTTCATGACTATGCCTCCAAAATATTTATCAGCTATATACTAATACCATTTCCGGCATATGTCAATAACCTTTGAAAGCCAAATTCTCTCATTCCCTGCCTTCGCCGCAGCACAGCTTTCCATTCGTATCGTGACGGCAGCAGTTTTGGCCGCAGCACTTACGAGAGTGCGGACAGATATTATAGTGCCCGCCCTCGATTACAAGACGTCTGCCGTTCACAATAGCGTCGGCAATCTTCTTTCTCGCGGCGTCATATATGGCCTGAACGGTAGTTCTCGCCACACACATCTGCTCTGAACACTCTTTCTGGGAGTACCCCAAATTATCTATCAGACGAATAACCTCATACTCATCTATGCTCATCTGCACATCGGACCCGCACACACCGGCGCAGGGGGCAAACTCCCTGACCTTCGGCATGCCGCAAATCCTTCTTACTTTTACGGGACGGGCCATATGCTACACCTTCTTTAAAAAGACCTCAATCCATCAATCGTCAAAATCAAATCTGTCGGCGTTCCGTTCTTTAAACACCTCATAGATTTTCTCAACCATGTCGTCGTCCACACTGACATACCCTTCCGTATCGTCATCGTACTCCTCAACTTCCAGGATTACAACCTGTCCGTCGTCATCTTCATCATCTTCAGGGAGCAGTACAATGTAAGCGCTGCCGTCATATTCTATATAGTCCAAAAGCTCAAATGATATCTTTTTGCCGTCGTCGTCCTCAAGCTCTATAATGGTGGGTTCTTCCGTCTCGTTGTTCTCCAAAATTTCGCTCATGTGAACACTTCCTTAACATATGAGATTTCAAATCTAATGAAAAACCGACCTTTTGTGCAAGGTCGGTTTTCTGGTGCCGGTGACCGGGGTCGAACCGGTACGAGGATTGCTCCTCACGGGATTTTAAGTCCCGGGCGTCTGCCTGTTCCGCCACACCGGCACATTTGCAGATGACATATTACCATTTTTACGGGGATTTGTCAATATAAATAATAATGTGCCTCTCCCTCTTCCCCTGCATATGCGGGGACGTTTTCCGGCATATTTCGGCCCGGTATTGATTTGGCGGTCTCCGTATGATAAATTAGACGGAGACAGATATGAGGTGAAGAAATGAAAAATCTCGTCTTAATCGGCATGCTTGGCAGCGGCGCGAAGGAGCTTGCAAAACTGTGCAGTGATGAGCTCGGCTTTAAATATGTGGACACCGACGAGGTGCTTACACGTAATATGGGGCTGTCGCTCCAGGAGATGTACAGCCTGCTGCCGCCTGAAAGCTTTGAGGAACTCACATTGAGGCTGTGCACCCAGCTCTCTCAGGGCAGCGGCTATGCCATAGCCGCCGGCGACAGCGTTTTAAGGTCTCGTGACAGCACGGATATTCTAATACAGGCTGATACTGTAATCCGGGTAGACACGCCAATTGACGCCATTTTCTCCTCCGGCAGGGAAGACAGCCACCCCCTGCTTGCCCGCGGCAGGCAGCGACTGTACCCGCTTTTTGACGAGCGGCGCGGTATTCTCTCCTCCCTCAATGCGCCCGCAGTTGAATTTTCAGGCGACTGGGATTATACTGTGTCTCAGATTATTGACATTTACAGGCGGCTCTCTTCTCCCGGCAAGCCGGACCGCCGCGGTGAAATCCTCGCAGATATTGAAAAGCTGTACAGGGAATTTCTAACTCTCGGCGGCTGTGAGGGTATTCTCCCAAAAGAGAGACATTCAGAAAATATTTTGGACAGGTACGCTGCAAAGCTTATTGACTGCTGTCAGACTCTTTCCGCCGCTTATCTGTTTGAAAAGGAAAAGGAGAATAAAAGTGAACATTAAGGTAAGAGTCAGAGAACACGAATATAAGATATTAAAAGAGTGTTTTGACGAGATAGCCCCAGACTTAAATCTCACCCTTGCAAGCGTTGAAGAGGCCTACCGTGCGCCAGGTGACGATGACTGCGAATCCAACTCCACCCACATTATCCAGCTTGAGACCACAAAAGAGCGGTGGGGCGAGATAATGGATTACTGCCTGAGCCTTGAAAAAGAGGTTTTTGATGAGAACGACAGGCTCCGCGTCTCTGAGGACAGCCCGGAATACGCCCGCTATTCAAAATTTGACCGCCTTTGGAGCATAATGTTCTACATTGGCGACATGTATGGCATCGCATAAAAGCAAATTCCCCGCGGCGTCTGCCGCGGGGAATGTTTTATTTTTCCCGGCTTTTTAAAATTTCTTCCACTTCAGCCAGCTGCTCTATGGTGTTTACTCCGATTATCTCCTTGCCTATCTCCTTTGAGAACACTCCCACTCTGTCCCCCTGTAGCCTCAGCACCTCCGGTACATCCGTGAGGTAATACTCCCCCTGGGCGTTGTTGTTTTTTATCTGCCGCAGTGCCGGGAACAGCTTACTGCTCTCAAATACATACACTCCGCTGTTGAGCTCTTTTATCATAAGCTCCTCAGGAGTACAGTCCCGCTCCTCCACCATTCGGAGGAAATCTCCGTTCCCGTCCCGGACAATCCTGCCGTATGGCAGTTTTTCCTCCGTGACCCCGGCTAGAACTGTACAGGCATTTTTGCCGGCGGCATGCGCCTCGGCAAGACTTTTATACGTCTCCTCCGTTATAAGCGGCATATCGCCGCAGCACACTAAAACCGGCCCGTCAAAGTCCTTCAGCTCCTCCTCTGCCGACATAACGGCGTGCCCCGTGCCAAGCTGCTCCTCCTGAAAAGCAAATTTATACCCCTTAAACCAGCTGGTGACCTCCTCTTTTTTATAGCCCACGACTATTATTGTGTCCTCCGGCTTTATAAAAGACAGCCCTTTTAATACGTAATGAAGCAGGGGCTGTCCGTTTGCCCTGCGCATCACCTTCGGCAGGCTGCACCCCTCGGTCTGTAGCCGTGTGCCCTTGCCGGCTGCCAAAACTATGGCCTTTATGTCACTCATTTTAATCCTCCATTTCGCCGCCTTGGACGGCAATGACAGAAATTTTGTTCTCCCCGCTTGGGGTTTAAACCGCCTGACCTAATTTTAGGACAGGCAGTATTTATTCATATTTTCCCCGGCTTTACAGCCTCGCTGTGTAGCAGTGCCAGCCGTCAAGCTCTCTGTGTCCGGAAATTTTAAGTCCGGCGCCGGTAATTGCCCTTTCTACCTCGTACTGCCGCCCCTCAATTATTCCGGAACAGACAAATGTCCCCGTCTCTGACAAAAGTGAAGGGACTTTACCCGCCAGGGCTATTATAACATCGGCCACAATGTTTGCAAAAACAACGTCATACGCTCCCTCAATCCTGTGGGAAATACCCTCGTCATTCACAATGTCGCCGGAATAGACGCTTATCCTCTCCGGTCCAATCCCGTTCAGCGCCGCGTTTTCCAGAACAACCTTTCTGGCCTTCTCATCAATATCGCAGCATACGGCGCTTTCCGCTCCCAGCAAAAGTGCGGCAATTGCCAGTATTCCGCTGCCGCACCCAAGGTCCAAAACAGTTTTGGGGCACAGCTCCTCCGCCGCCTCAAGGCACATTCTCGTCGTGGCGTGGGCGCCTGTCCCGAATATAAGTCCCGGGTCAAGGCGCAGTACAGTCCTGTCTGTGTCTCCGCAGCTCTCCCACTCAGGGACAATTATAAGCCGCCGTCCTGTCTCAATCGGCTTATAATACTCTTTCCAGTTATTTTCCCAGTCCTCGTCCCGGACTTTTTTCAGCGCGTAATCCCCCGGAAGCCTTGACTTTATTCGCTCCAACTCCCTCTCGCCTTCCTCAGAGTCCTCAAGGTAGAACTGTACGCTGCATACGCCCTCAACGCGCTTTAACACATCGTCATCTACATAGTCCCAGTACTGCCTCTCTGTCTCAAGGAAGCTTTTTACCTGCTCTTCATCGTTTATAACAAGCCCGGAAACTCCCATTGCCTCCAGCGCGCTGCAAACGCCGTCCAGCTGCTCCCGTTCAGTATTCAGAGTTATTTCAAGCCAGTTCATAGGCACTCCTCCTCATGTCCTGAATGATTTTACCATTACTTTGGCATAAATACAACAATGTTTCATATATAAAAACGCCGGTCCCCAAA
>CAJFTV010000007.1 GCA_904420055.1 Candidatus Alloscillospira gallinarum
ACATATATAGAGAAGGACAGCGCCATAAACGACGAAATTGAGCGCCTGCGCCACAGCGCCACGTCTTCCCTTTTTGAGCGGCGGGACGTCATAGTTGTCTCATCTGTGAGCTGCATTTACGGACTGGGAGACCCGATTGATTACGCCAACATGGTGGTATCTCTGAGAGTGGGACAGACGAGAGACAGGGACGAGCTTTTAAAAAAGCTTGTGGAAATACGGTATGAGCGCAACGACGTGGCTTTTGAGCGCAACATGTTCCGGGTGCGCGGAGATACGGTGGAAATTTACCCCGCGTATTATACCGGCAAGGCTTTCCGCGTGGAGTTTTTTGGAGACGAGATAGACAGGATAAGCGAAATTAATACCGTCACCGGTCAGGTCACGGCAAATGTCTCCCACGTGGCAATATATCCCGCCTCCCACTATGTGACAACTCCCGAGAAAATGGAGAGGGCCATCGGCGACATACTCCGGGAGATGAAGGAGCGGGTTGAATACTTTGAAAGCCAGGGAAAGCTCCTGGAGGCGCAGCGCATTCACCAGCGCACGATGTATGACATTGAGATGATGCGGGAGATTGGCTACTGCACCGGAATTGAAAACTACTCCCGGGTGATTTCGGGCCGTGCCCCGGGGAGTGCTCCAATGACGCTCCTTGATTATTTTCCGGACGACTTTTTGATGTTTATAGACGAGTCACATGTGACGCTGCCCCAGGTCAGGGCGATGTACGCCGGGGACAGGGCGAGAAAAGAGAGCCTTGTGGAATACGGTTTCAGACTTCCCTCCGCCTTTGACAACAGGCCGCTTACCTTTGACGAATTTCAGGAGCGGATAAACCAGGTTATTTACGTCTCGGCAACGCCCGGTGACTTTGAAAAAAGCCGCTCCTCCCAGACTGTGGAGCAGATTATACGTCCCACAGGGCTTTTGGACCCGAAGATTTCAGTGCGTCCGGTGGAGGGGCAGATTGACGACCTGATTGGGGAGATAAATGCCCGGGCGGCAAAAAGAGAGAGGGTGCTTGTCACCACTCTCACAAAGAAGATGGCAGAGGACCTTACAACGTATCTCACTGGAGCGGGAATACGGGTGCGGTATATGCACCATGACATTACAACGACAGAGCGCATGGAGATAATACGTGACCTGCGCCTTGGGGAGTTTGACGTGCTTGTGGGCATTAACCTTCTGCGCGAGGGGCTGGATTTGCCGGAGGTATCCATGGTGGCCATACTCGACGCAGACAAGGAGGGATTCCTCCGCAGTGAGACCTCCCTCATACAGACAATCGGCCGTGCCGCCCGAAACGCCGATGGTATTGTTATAATGTATGCCGACACGGTAACCCGGTCAATGCGTGCTGCGATTGACGAGACAAACCGCCGCCGGGAAAAGCAGAACGCGTACAACGAGGCGAACGGAATTGTGCCCAAGACCATTGTGAAGAGCGTCCGCGACATCATTGAAATCTCCGGAGACGGCAAATCCGGGGCCAGGGGCGAGGGTAAGGTCAAAATGACCCGGCGCGAGCGTGAAGAGGCCATACAGAAGCTGGAAAAGCAGATGAAGGAGGCGGCAAAAATGCTTGAGTTTGAGTACGCCGCCGAGCTCCGTGACAGGATTATAAAGCTCAGAGGAGAAAAGGACTGAACATGCCCATGCCCATAACCATATAATGGTTATGGGTGACGGTATGGATACGATTATAAACGCAGTTATTGCCGCAGTTTTGGGAGCGGGCATAATTTCACTTATTGTCATACTGCGGTTTTTTGTCACGGTGCCGGTTGCGGCGCCGAAAGACAGCAGAATGTATACAGTTATAACTGCCCGGGGCGACGCTCCGGAGCTGGAAAACGCGGTCAAAGGACTTTTATGGCTTATTGAGACGGCACATCTTAACTGCCGTGTAATAATTGCCGATTCGGGTCTTTTGCCGGAGGGGCGGCGCCGTGCGGAACTGCTTGCCGGGGACAGCGAATTTATAACGCTGTGCGGGTCGGACGCCCTTGCGGATATACTGACAGAAAAGGAGCCGTAAATGGAGGAGAGCTGTAAAATATACGGCACAGCGGCCGTAATAATATATCAGAATCCGGAAAACGGCTATACCGTTTTGCGGGTGGACACACCTGACGGCGTTATAACCGCCGTCGGGTGCATGCCCGGCATATCCCCCGGAGAGGAGCTCTGCATGACCGGCAGCTGGACAAGCCACCCGTCTTACGGACAGCAGTTTAAGGCCAGCTCCGTACAGCGGCAGATGCCGACGGGTGTACAGGCGATATACCGGTATCTTGCCACGGGCGCTGTAAAACACATTGGCCCGGCAAAGGCCGGAGAAATTGTGGACGCCTTTGGTGAGAGTGCCCTTGACGTCATTGAAAACCGCCCGGAAGAGCTCTGCAAGATACGGGGAATAAGCGACAAAAAGGCCAAAGAGATAAGCGCGTCTTTCCGCAGGCAGATGGGACTGAGGCGGCTTTTGGAGTTTCTCAGCCCATACGGGATAAAACCCAGTGTTGCCATGCGCCTTTACAGGGTGTTTGGCGGCGAAGCGCTGGAAGTCGTCAGGGATAACCCCTACATAATAGCTTCCGGGGATTTCGGGGCGGAGTTTTATCTTGCCGATACCCTTGCCCTGGAGCTTGGGTTTGAGGCGGACTGCCCCCAGAGGATTGAGGCGGCGGTAATTTTTGAGCTTACACACAACCTGACAAACGGACATACGTTTTTGCCGTATGAAAAGCTGCTTCTGGCCACATCGCAGCTAATTGAGGTGGAGCGCGGCCCGGTGGAGGAAGCGATGGACGTGCTGTGCGATATTGGACTTATCGTCCGCGAGGAGGTTGCCGGTCAGGACGCATGCTATCTGGCGGAGATACACTATGCCGAGGCTTATACGGGGGAAAAGCTTGCACGAATGTCAGAGAATACGGCGTTTACTGAGGAGAATATTGACGGCTTTATAGAAAAGGCGGAACGGGATTTAGGCGTCACCTATTCAGAAGAGCAGCGCACTGCTGTTCGTCTTGCAAGCTGCCACCGGGTTATGGTGCTTACCGGCGGGCCGGGCACGGGAAAAACCACAACCATAAGGGCTATACTGGCGCTTTTTGATATGATGGGACTTAAAACCGCCCTCTGCGCCCCCACAGGACGGGCGGCCAAGAGAATGGGTGAGGTCTGTTCCCGGGAGGCATACACGATTCACAGGCTCTTAGGTACGTCTTTGGGAGACGAGGACAGGCTTGTATTTGAGCACGATGAAAATGACCCGATTGACGCGGAGGCGGTAATCGCTGACGAGTGCTCCATGATAGATATAACGCTTATGTCCAGCTTTTTAAAGGCACTGCGCCCGGACTGCCGCCTGATAATGGTGGGAGATGCAGACCAGCTGCCCTCCGTCGGTCCGGGAAATGTGTTTTCGGACATTATACGCAGCGGCAGAATTGAGACAGTAAAGCTCACGGAGATTTTCCGCCAGGCCAGGAAAAGCAGGATAGTTACATATGCCCATATGATAAATGAAGGCAGGCTTCCCGACCTTCGGGCAAACAGCGGGGACTTCTTCTTTATGCGCCGCCGGGACCCACAAAAGGCTGTGGAGACGGTTATCTCGCTTGTGAGTCAGAGACTTCCGGAGAACATGCACATTCCCCCGGAAAATATACAGGTGCTCTCCCCTACCAGGCGATATGATATGGGCACGGAGAACTTAAATAGGCTGCTTCAGGAGGCATTGAACCCGTCAGGCAGAGGGAAAAAGGAGAAGCAATTCGGCGACTTTATCTACCGGGAGGGAGATAAAGTGATGCAAATTAAAAACAACTATGATATAATGTGGAAAACCCGGGACGGCTTTACCTCCGGCGCTGGAGTTTTCAACGGCGATATCGGGATAATTTCGGAAATTGATTACACTCGTGAAACTGTCACGGTTGAATTTGACGACAAGCGGGTAGACTATCTGTATGAGCAGCTCTCCGAGCTGGAGCCGGCCTACGCCATGACGGTACATAAGTCGCAGGGCAGCGAATACGACACGGTAATTCTGGCTGTTGGAAATGCCGCCCAGTCCCTTCTCGTGCGCAATGTGCTGTATACGGCGGTGACAAGGGCAAAAAAGCTCCTTATAATCGTCGGCGACGATGTCGCTGTGGAGAAAATGGTGGAAAATGACCGCCGTCAGAGGCGGTACAGCGGCCTCAGGGCGCGGCTTGCTCTGGACCCGTGAAAACACCGCGCTGTGTATTAAATATTTACTTTCTGACTATAATCTTTTTATTCTTTACTTTCAGGTGATTACTTATGATGTTATTCGGCAGGGACCTTGCCATTGATCTTGGCACTACATCGGTGCTTCTCGCCACAAAATCAAAGGGCGTTATCTTGAGGGAGCCCTCTGTTGTGGCCATGGACAAAAACACGGGACGCCTTTTGAAAATAGGCATGGCCGCCCAGAAGATGCTGGGCAGGACACCGGGAAATATTGTGGCAATTCTGCCCATGAAGGCGGGGGTCATCTCAGACTATGAGATGACTGAGCGCATGCTCCGGGAGATGGTGAGAAAGGTCACGTCATTCAGCCTTCTGAAGCCGAGGATTGTAATATCGGTGCCCTCCGGCATAACCGAGGTTGAGGAGCGCGCCGTGATTGACGCTGGAATGCAGGCGGGGGCCCGGCGGGTCTACCTAATGGAGGCGCCGATGGCGGCGGCAATCGGAGCGGGGCTTGACATCACAAACCCTGACGGCCACATGGTTGTGGATATTGGCGGCGGCACGACGGACGTGGCGGTGCTGTCCCTGTCCGGTGTTGTGGAGTCCGACTCCATTAAAATCGCGGGGGACTCTTTTAACGACGCCATTGTGAGATATATCAGGAAAAAGCACAACGTGCTCATAGGTGACAATACCGCCGAGGAGTTAAAGCGCCAGATTGGCTGCGTGTTCCCGCGGCCCGATACGGTTGCGGTGGACATAAAGGGCAGATGCCTTATGACCGGGCTGCCAAGGGTGGTGTCAATAAGCTCCACAGAGATTTTGGAGGCGTTTGAAGAGGTATCGGAGCGTATACTGGAAATGATTTTGCATGTTCTGGAGGAGACGCCTCCGGAGCTTGTGGCGGATATTTCCCAGAACGGAATTGTCCTCACCGGGGGCGGAAGCCTTCTCTGGGGGTTTGACAAGCTCATTGAGACGCGGACGAATATCCCCACAAGGATTGCCGACGATGCAGAGCTGTGTGTGGCGTTCGGCCTGTCGAAGTCTCTTGCCTGGGTGGGAGACATGCACGAGGGGACGCTTAATATTTCCCGAAGAAAACAGCTGAAAAATTAGTTACTGGTTCCCCCGGTTTTGCAGACCGGGGGAACGCTTTTATCCAATTCCTCATCGGGTACGGAGCAGAGTTGCAAAGCATATGTATTTTTGCTACAATCAACTGGAGCAAAACCGGTGAAAAATATTTTCACATGTAAACAGGTAATTATTAAGTATGGAGCTGTTACAGCGGTTAGAGTAACTTTAGATAAAACTGAAAGGTTATGGAATTGTGCTATGGTTAAGATATTTGGCTGCCCTATGCACTGGGGAGTGGGAGACCGGGGGCTTACAGACAGCCTCGATTATTTTTTGTCAAAATACGGTGATGTACAGGCGGAAATAATAAATGAAGAGACGCTTGCGGAAGCGGACCTTAAAAATCTCAAAAATTTAAACAGCGTGATAAAAACATGCGAGAACATTTCCGAAAGCCTGTCTAAGTGTCACGCAGACGGTTTTTTCCCCCTGTTTTTGGGAGGAGACCACAGCTGTGCCATGGGGACAATAAGCGCGGCGGCACGGAATTATGATGACCTTGGCCTTATCTGGATTGACGCACACCCGGACATAAACACCCATGATACGACGGTTACCGGAAATATCCACGGAATGCCTGTAGCAGCCATGCTTGGACTGGGGGACAGGCGGCTGACTGATATAGGCGGCGACTTTACAAAGCTGAAGCCGGAAAATATCGTGATGATAGGTCTTCGGGACATTGACCCGCCGGAGCAGGAGATTTTAGACCGTCTCAGTATAAAATATTACAC
>CAJFTV010000008.1 GCA_904420055.1 Candidatus Alloscillospira gallinarum
AAAAAGGAGCTTTCCCGTGAAAATAGGAAACATAGATATAAATTCCAGACTTGCCCTGGCACCTATGGCCGGGGTCTGTGACATGGCGTTCCGCCAGGTGTGCCGATCCTTTGGGGCCGGGCTCACATACACAGAGATGGTGAGCAGCCGCGCCCTTCTATACGACAGTGAAAAGACAAAGGCATTAATGGCCATAGGGGAGGACGAGCACCCCTCTGCCGTACAGATATTTGGGAGCGACCCGGAGTATATGGCAAAGGCGGCCAAGGCTGTCCGTCAGCTTTCAAACGCCGACTTTATAGATATAAACATGGGCTGTCCCGTGGGAAAGATAGTAAAAAGCGGCGACGGCAGCGCCCTTATGAAAACGCCGGAGAAGGCCGCTGACATAATAAAAGCGGTAAAGGACGCGGTGGACTGCCCCGTGACCGTGAAGTTCAGAAAAGGCTGGGACGGCGGAAATGTGAACGCCGTAGAGTTTGCCTGCATGGCGGAGGAAGCGGGGGCGGACGCAGTTGCGGTGCACGGCCGCACACGGGTGCAGATGTACTCAGGCGTAGCGGACTGGAACATAATAAAGGCGGTAAAGAACGCGGTACACATACCTGTAATTGCAAACGGGGACGTTTTTACGGGGTATGACGCAGTGAGGATTTTGAAGGTGACGGGTGCCGACATGGCAATGATTGGCCGTGGTGCATTTGGAAACCCATGGATATTCAGGGAGGCCGCTGCCGCCCTGGCGGGAGAGGCGGAACCGACACGGCCCACGGTTTCAGAGCGCGTTGACACCGCAGTGCTCCAGATAGAGACTGCGGCGGCGTTTAAGGGGGAGCGTGTCGCATGCCTTGAGGCCCGGCGGCACTTTGCGTGGTATTTAAAAGGCGTGCCCCACGCCGGCTTTTTCCGGGACAAAATTGTAAAAGTGGAGACACTTTCTGACATATACAAAATCGGCGAGCAGATAAAGAGAGAATTGGGGTGACGGATTGAATCCATCTGAAGAGTACAGAACGGTGCTGTCGGCGTCTCAAGGAGACAAAACCGCGTTTGAGACGCTTGTGCGGGAGAACAGGGTGCTGGTTTACAACCTGGCGCTTAAGCTCCTGAAAAATCCCGAGGACGCCATGGACGCATCTCAGGACGCATTTATAAAGGCTTATGTAAACCTGAAATCGTTCCGTTTTGACTGCAAGTTTTCCGTATGGCTGTACAAGATAACGTACAATATTTGTCTGGATATGCTCCGGCGGCAGCAGCGGCACCCCGCTCCCATATCCGGTGAGGAGGGGGAGACGGCGCTGTCCTTTGCGCCTGCCTTAGAGGGTGACCCTGAGGCGGCCGTGCGCAGGAAAGAGTTTTGGGCAGAGATAAACGAAGGGCTGGATATGCTGCCGGAAGATCAGCGTCAGGCCATAATACTGCGGGAGATAACCGGGCTTTCCTATTACGAAATTGCAAGGGTCGCCGGGTGTACTGAGGGGACCGTCAAGTCACGGATAGCCCGTGGAAGGGAAAAACTCGCCGCTTTTCTTTTGAGCCGCGGAACTTTTACCTCCGGAAAGCGTCATAATAGTGCGAAGGGAGGAAAACGGAAGTGACAGATAGATGTGAAAAATATCTCAGTATGATTTCTGCCCGCGTTGACGGGGAGCTGGAGGCCGGTCAGATTGAGGAACTGGAAACCCATCTGAGGACGTGCCCCGAGTGCATGGAGATGTACCGGCTGCTCACCTCCGTGTCACAGTCATTTGAAAAGAATATGACCGACCCTGGAGATGAATTTGTAGAAAAGGTTATGGCCTCTGTGGAGGGCCGGAAGATAAAACCCGGGAGAAAGAAGCTTTCAAAGAAGTGGGCCTTTTTTGCCGCATGTGCGGTTATTGTAGTCGCCCTCATTCCAATAGGGCTGAACTCTGTGAGGTTAGGGAGCGACAACAGCGCTTCCACTACCAACAGTATGCCGCGGGATACCTGCTATGACGCCGCAGGGGCACCGGAGAGCGCCCAGGTGCAGATGAACGGAAGTGCGGATACTGAAGCGGCTGACGAGAGTGGTGAAAAGTACAACCTTGGTGCTACGGAGGACGCTGAAGAGTCGGATTACAGCATGGTAGTTACCATATATGGAGACGTACCGCAGTGGATTGAGGAATCAGAGCTGCAGCCGGCAGCAGAGAACGCCGACGGCTCAGTGGAGTACGTGGTTGACAGCGAATTATTCTACTCTGCGGCAGAGGAATACGGCACAGAGTACGAGATTTCCGAATACGGCAGCACGGACACCGGGCAGATATTTCTGATTATCTATCCACAGTAAGATGTATTGGACACCCCTGATACAAATTGTCAGGGGTGTTTTTTCATATACTGGGTATAAATTAATGTAAAAGTTGCATTATCATCTGTGTTGATCAAAGCTTACGTTATGATATAATGTTAATCAGTTTAAAGCAAAATTAACATTTTTAAGGAGGTCGCCATGTATAAATTAAAGCCGCTTACTGACCGTGTCAGAAAAATGCGTGAAAAGTACAGAGACACCCAGCCTGAAATCTGCCTTTCAAGGTATAAGCTCATAACTGAATTTTATATGAACAACCCCCAGCTTGAGGGTATTCTGAGAAGAGCCAAAAACTTTAAAAACATATGCGAGCACATTGCAATCCGCATTGACGACGGAGAGGTCATCGTGGGGGCCCAGTCCTCAAAGTACCGCGCCTGCGCACTCTACCCGGAAAACAGTGTGGAGTGGCTTAAGCAGGAGGTGGAGAACGACTACATCTCCACCCGCGACATTGACCCCTATATCCTCGCCCCGGAGGACAAGAAATACATTCTTGACACCATTGACTTCTGGATGGGCGAGTGCATGAGCGCCAAGACCGACGCCCAGATTGTGGACCAGTATTTCCCCCATGTGGGAAGCGGCTGCTCCACATTTAACTCCCGCGGACAGACCATGTCACCGGTGGGGCACTTCTGCACGGGCTACAACACCGCAATTAGAAAGGGCTTTAAGGCCATTCGGGAAGAGGCCGTTGCAAAGCAGAACGAGCTTGTTGCCCAGGGTATTCCCGGCAAGACAATTGACCAGTACAATTTCTACCGTGCAATTGAGATAGTCTGCGACGGCATGATAATCCTCACAAAGCGCTATGCGCAGCTGGCTGAGGAAAAGGCCTCCATTGAAAAGGACCCGGCTCGCAAAAAGGAGCTGGAGATGATGGCGGAGTGCCTTAACTGGACCATGGAAAATCCCGCGCGCACGTTCCTTGAGGCGGTTCAGGCCCTGTTTATGTACCAGACATGCCTGTGCCTTGACGCCTGTATGCATGGCATAAGCTTTGGCCGTGTCGACCAGTACCTCGGCGATTTTTATGAGGCGGACCTGGCGGCAGGGCGCATAACACCGGAGTATGCACAGGAGATTATGGACCTCTTCTACCTGAAGGTGGCGGAGATGAACAAGCCCTGGGGCTATGTCCAGACCATGTCAAACCCCGGATACACCTCCGGTCAGCTCATGACAATGGGCGGCGTTGACAAGGACGGAAACGACGCCTCCAACGCCGTGACATATATGATGCTTCAGGCTTCCGGACGCCTTGTACTTCACGACCCACCGCAGGCCCTTAGAATACACAAGAACACCCCGCCGGAGCTGTGGGAGGCGGCAATTGAGACCACAAAAATCGCCGGCGGCGTTCCCACATTTGAAAATGACGACGTTATAATTCCCGCCCTTATGAAGAGGGGGCTGTCCCTTGAGGACGCCCGCAACTACACCCTCATCGGCTGTGTTGAGCCCGCCGGCTGCGGCACGGAGTGGCCGGCATGCGGCGGAACCGGCACAGAGTCATATATGAACCTTGCAAACGGAATGCTCATTGCCATAAACAACGGCTATAACCCCATGCCAATGCCGGGACGCTCTGGCGTTCCCGCAAACGAGGGACAGGTGGGACTTCCCACAGGCTACCTCTACGAGATGGAGACATTCCAGGAGGTTCTGGACGCCGTCAAGGCACAGATTGAGTATTTTGTAAACTGGCACATCATAAACATAAACTCCTTTGAGTACATCGGCCGCCAGATACTGCCCCTGCCGGTAGTGTCCGCCACGATGGCAGGCTGTATGGAAAAGGGTATGGACGTCATGTGGGGCGGCGCAAAGTACAACTCCACCGGTATGTCCGGCGTTGGCATCGGCAACGTCATAGACTCTTTGAATATTATCCGCCACTGCTGCTATGAGGAAAAAATCTGCACCACAAGAGAAATGTACGACGCAATTAAAGCAGACTGGGTGGGTTATGAGGACCTGCAGAACTACATCAAGAACAAGGCTCCCCACTACGGAAACGGTCTTGCAAAGTGCGACGATTTAGCCGAGTGGGTGGGCAAGGTATTCTCTGACGCCTGCAACAGCCACACGGGCCCCCGCGGCAGATACTCCGCCGGTCTGTACCCTGTGACCACAAACGTAACATTCGGAAAGCAGACGGGCGCAACTCCCGACGGCAGAAATGCGCATCAGCCCCTGGCAGACGGTATCTCCGCGCCACAGCAGATGGATACAAACGGCCCCACCGCCATACTTGTATCCGTATCCAGAATTAAGCAGACGGAGTATCCCAACGGTACGCTCCTGAACATGAAGTTCAGCCCCTCCTGTCTCCAGGGTGAGGAGGGCGTGAGAAAGCTCACCCAGCTCATGCAGACCTACTTTGACATGGGCGGCATGGAGATGCAGATTAACGTGGTGTCTGCAGACACTCTCCGGGCAGCACAGGAAAACCCCGAAGAGTACAAAAACCTTGTCGTCCGCGTTGCCGGCTTCTCGGCTTACTTTGTAGAGCTCCACGAGACAGGCCAGAACGACCTCATCTCCAGAACAGAGCTGTCAATGTAACAGATGCATCTTTAACAGATTGCTAAATTA
>CAJFTV010000009.1 GCA_904420055.1 Candidatus Alloscillospira gallinarum
GCCATGCCATGTCCGGCATTTTCACTTATAAACAGCATCTTAAAGCCCGGACACGCCTCATAATTTTTTATTCCCTGTTCCACAGGGACGAGGTTATCCCTCTTCCCGTGTGCAAAAAATACAGGCACGCGCGACCGCTTTACACACTCCGACCCGTTTACCTCGTCCAGCCAGAGCCCTGTAACTATTTTGTTTACCACCCCCACAAGATTAACAAGCGGAAACGCCGGCATATGCATAAGGTCCCGGCACACACGTGTAAGTATGTCCTTTTCAGATGTATACCCGCAGTCGTCGATAACTCCCGCTACATTCTCCGGGAGGTTAAGCTCCAGCGCCATTAAAACAGTGGCGCCGCCCAGAGATATACCGTCCAAAAATATTGGCAGTCTGCCGTCTGTATTACTGCTCAGCCAGTTGGCCCAGGTCACAACATCATGCCGCTCAATCATGCCGAAAGTGATGTATTTTCCCCCGCTTATTCCGCAGCCGCGCTGCTCCATCAGCAGAATATTGCTGTCAAGCCTGTACAGGTCAGGCAGCGCAGAGGCAAAATTGCTGACACACCGCGCCCTGTACCCGTGTACACATATCACCGTCTGCCTCGCGTCCTTTTTTGGTATAAACGTGGCGCACAGCCTTGTCCCGTCAAAGCCCGTCGTCTCCACCGGGTATTTCTCCGCACTGTTGTAAAAATCCCAGCCCGCCGCAGTCAGATGGTGCATCTCTCCCGGCGCCTCAAGCCCTCCGGCAATAAGCCCCTCGGCAATCTTCTCGCCGCCCCGTGCAGAGCAGACATAAAAGAAAAACACAGACACCCCGATTATCAGAGCTGTCAGAGCCAACAGAACAATAAGTATAATAACCGGCACCGACAAAACAAGGCCCCCTTAACGTCATTTAAAGTATTTCTCCCAGCATTTCTGTAACGCCGCAACAGAGAAATGTCACTTGTTCAGATTAGTTGTTATGGGATTATTTTACCATATCTTAAAAGGTTTTCAAACAGTGAAAAATATCCCGGAGAGGTATCGCTCTCCGGGATAAAATAAATTTTTCAGTTTTAACTCGCCTTAGTGAATCATGACCTTAAGGCCCATGGCCTCAAGCTGCTCTTTTCTCGCCTGAACAAGCTCGTCCTTCGGGGGCTCCGCCTCGAGTATGGGGTGATTTCTCTGTAAACGCTCCCACTTTACGGTGCCGAGCTTGTGATACGGCAGGAGCTGTACAATCTCAACAGCGTCGCCGAGCTCGCAGATGAACTTGCCCACTTCCTCAAAGGACTTTTTAGAGTCGTTAAACATGGGTATTATTGGTATTCTGATCTGGAATTTTCCGCCGGCCGCGGCAATCTTTCTCGCGTTCTCCAATATGAGCTCATTGGGGACGCCAATGACAGCCTTGTGCGCCGCGCTGTCCATATTTTTAAGGTCATATAAAAACAGGTCTGTGTAGGGGAGAATTGGCTCTATGCTTGACCATGGGGCAAATCCCGTTGTGTCAACGGCTGTGTGAATTCCCTCGGCCTTGCACTGCTTAAGCACGGCCAGAAGGAACTCCGGCTGACACAGGCACTCTCCGCCGGATATTGTTACACCGCCGCCGGAACGCTCATAGAAAGGCACGTCGCGGCGAATACGCTCCATTACCTCGTCAACTGTGTAGTCGTCACCGCACATGTAAAGAGCCTTTGCCGTGCAGGCCTCAGCACATTTGCCGCAGTTGTCACACTTTGTGCGGTCCACTGTCACAAGCTGAAGCTCCTCGTCACCCTTGGCGGACATTTTCTTTTTGCCGAGAGAAATGGCGTCATGCGGGCACACATTTAGGCAGTTTCCGCACTTATCCACGCCAACGCACTTCATCTCCATCCAGTTGAGCTCCGTGTAAAACTCCTGAGACTCCGGGCTGTGGCACCATGGGCAGCGCAGAGGACATCCCTTTAAAAACAGTGTGAGCCGTATGCCGGGTCCGTCATGAACGGAAAAACCCTGAATATCATAAAATTTACCGGTGAGTTCTTTCTTTTCCATAATCCATTCTCCGTTACCAAAAAATTTATCTGAAACCTATACTAATATTATACGAAATAATCTGCATAGTAAAGTACCTATTTCGCATATATCAATAGAATTTTAGAATACTGAGAGTCACATTTTGTCAAATTGTTCCGCAAAAAGAGGTATAAGCGGGTTTTTGTTCCCCTTTTTCCACGCCACTATCTCCACAGAGTATCCAAGCCCCGGTATGTGCTTAAATACGAGATTCGGGTTATTCCGCAGGGAGTGGTTCACATTCAGCGGGAATATGCCGTATCCAGCCTCAAGCCACAGCGCCAGCGCACTTATATTTGGAGCCTCCAGAGTGCGGACCTTTCCCCAGCGGCCGGCATTCCGGTTTATAAACGACGATTCAGAGGCCGGCAGCGTGAGAAACGTGTCTTCCTTAAAATCGTCCAGAGTAAGCCCTTCCTTGTCCGCCAAGGGGTGCGACTTCGGCACCACAAGGCACGTCTCTGCCGTCCCAACCTGTATATAGTCCAAATCGTCCAAGTCATCTACATTAAAGCTTGCCGCAAAGCCGATATCAATGTCTCCGTCCTCAAGGGACCGCCGCATTCCGGCCATTGTGTGACGGGACAGGTTCACCCGCACGTCCGGGTATTTATCATGAAATTTTGTAAGCCCTACGGAATATGGGGGACAGAGGAGCTGCCCCTCTATCATACCGATATTCAGCACTCCCGCAAATCCCTTGTGTATGGCCTCCGCCTTGTCCACCAGGGTCTGGTACTCGTCCGCCATCTGGGCAAGCCCCTCGGCCATCACCTCGCCTGCCGGGGTCAGCCTTATAGACTTTTTCTCCCTTATAAAAAGCTCAATTCCCAGCTCGTCCTCCATAGACGCAATCTGTCTGCTGAGCACAGGCTGCGAAAGATACAGCCGCTCGGCCGCCTTTGTAAAGCTGAGGCAGTCGGCCGCGGCCAAAAAACACTTTATCTGCGAAAAATTCATTCTGAGCCGCCTTCCTGAAAAATGCCGTTTACTTGTCCATGTGATTATTGCATACACTTATACCATTATTATCTATATTACCACACAGACAGGGAAATTCAAGAATTTTCAGTCTAAAATTTCGTCAGTTACCGTGCAAAATTTTTCCTCTCCCTTTGCTGCATTTTCACTGTTTTTTGATGGGCATTTTGTAACACTCGAACCACTCTCCTAAAGAAGCCCAACAGAATGCCTGCGGAAAAGAGCTGTGGGTTTACATAATATCAGGCGTACAACACCTCTGCGATAAACAAAGTCCCCGGTAATTTCTTTAAATTACCGGGGACCTTATAATACCAGTTTTACTGTGTACCGGCAAGGCCTCTGTTAAAACGTCATCTCCTCAAGCTTTTCCGCGACTTCTACCTCAAACGGCAGCTTTGCCAGTATATCCCGCTCTACATCGACGCCGGGCGCAACCTCGGTCAAAATAAGTCCGTTTTCCCCCAGGCGGAAAACACACCGCTCTGTTATATAAAGGACTTCCTGTCCGTTTTGCAGGGCGTTGTCCACGCTGAAGCTGAGACTTGTGACCTCAGGCACAAATTTCTGTATTGTGCCCTCTTTAGCTATATGCACATTTTTGCCGTCAAACTCACCCTCAAGCCCGTGGCTTGTAAAGGTGAGACAGAAAACCACTTTTTTCGTCGTCTGAGTTATATTGGCAAAGCCGCCGATGCCGGAGAGCTTCCCTTTCGTGTAGTGGCCGTTGACATTTCCCCTGCCGTCAATCTGCAGAGCTCCCACACAGCAGAGGTCAAGCCCGCCGCCCTCATAAAAATCGAACTGCCTGGACATGTCCATCATGCTGTCGGGGCCTATGGCAACGCCAAACCCCTGGGCCCCCAGCGGAAATCCCCCTGTGTGCCCGGACTCCACGCTCAGGTGCACCTGTTCCAGCATACCGCTGTCCAGCACCTCCTCCGCCACCAGTTCCGGTATGCCTATACCGATATTGACGATGTTTCCCGGCTTTATCTCCCGGACTGCCCGCTTCGCAATGGCGCTGTGCAGAGATGTGCGGCGGTTTACACTGCCGATTGCGCTGCGTATCTCCTCACGGCAGGCCTTCATTATGCTGCCCCGGGGCACATACTGCCCGCAGATAAAGTCATAAAACCCGTCCATGTTGGTAAGCTGCTGCTGTTTCGGCACCACAACAACAGCGTCAACTAAAGCGGAGGGCACATTTACCGTCTTTGGCAGCATATTGTTATTTACAATACGGGCCACCTGGACTATCACCTTGCCGCCGTTCCTGTGGGTCGCCTGAGCCACAGACAGGGCGTCGATTGAGGCGCACTCGTTCTGGAACGAGATATTTCCACGCTCGTCGGCAAAGCTGGCCTTTATAAAGGCGATGTTCACTTTCGGAATTTTGTATAAAAGTCCCAGCTCTCCGTCCTCTTCCGCAAGGGTTACAAGCTCCTCTTTCGACCGCTCGTTCAGACGGTACTGTCCGCCGTTGCGCGGGTCCACAAACAGGTTAAGCCCTGTCTTTGAAAACAGGGATTTTGCCCCCCTTGCCGCGGCGCGTATCATGTGGGACATTACCCCGCCGGGGAGGTTATACCCCTCAACCTTGTTTTCCATAATCGCTTTGCAGGTGCTCACAAGGCTTGCAAAGTGGCCCACAACCACCTTGTCCACAGCCCCCTCGCAGATGTAGCCCTCAACATCGCTGTCCTCCCGCCAGTCGCTGAAGGAAAAGGCGCTGTAAACGGAGAGATGGCGGGGCGAGCCCGTCTCCCTGAAGCGCTTTGTCAGGGCCTTGTTGAGGTCAATGGGTGACGCGCACGCGGCAAAGGCGTTAACCCATATGGTGTCTCCGTCTTTAACAAGCGCCGCCGCCTCTTCAAGTGAAATAAATACCGCCATTATTACCCTCCTTAAAATAGACATGGGGCACGGGAAATCCCGTCCCCCATGTTTCTGCCTCATATTAACCTTATCCATAAGGCGCAGACAACTATTTTTTTAAATATTTCTCAAACGCCTTGTGCTCATCAAAGTGCACGTCCTTAAAAAACAGCACTCCCCAGACGATATATGCCAAAATTGCAAGATACGGTGTTACAAAATATGACAGCCGCGCGCAGCCTAATGCAGTATATCAGTACGCAACGCCCCAGATTACCATTTTATCTGCGGGCTTACCGCATATGGCGCAGGTGTCGCCGATGTGTTCCTGCTCAAAGGGAATACACCGGGAGGACATGCCCGCCTCCTCCTTCATGCGCATCTCGCATTCAAGGTCGCCGCACCACATGGTCTTAATAAATCCGCCCTGCTCCTGCTGCATCTTCTTTGCTTCCTCAAGGGTATGGGCACAGGCCGTATGCTCGGTGAGGTTTTTCTTCGCCTTGTCGAAAAGTCCCTTGTGTACGGCGTCTAAAAGCTCCTTTACCGCCGTCTCGAGGCTGTCAAGGCCAATCTCTGCCTTTTCCCCGTTATCGCGGCGCACCGCAACGCACTTGCCGCCCTCGATATCCCTGGGGCCTATCTCAATCCTCAGCGGAACGCCCTTCATCTCGTACTCGGCAAACTTCCAGCCGGGGCTGTTGTCAGAAAAGTCGCCTTTTACTCTTATACCGGCGTTCTTCAGGCGCTCTACAAGCTTTTCCGCCGCCTCAAGTACCCCGGGCTTGTGCATCGCCACCGGCACCACCACCACCTGAATGGGGGCGATTTTTGGGGGTAGGACAAGTCCGCTGTTGTCGCCGTGGGTCATTATTATGCCACCGATTATTCTCGTTGACATTCCCCATGACGTCTGGTGGGGATAAGAGAGCTTATTCTCCTTATCCGCGAATGTGATATCAAATGCCCTGGCAAAACCGTCTCCAAAATAGTGGGAGGTACCACTTTGGAGAGCCTTTTTGTCGTGCATCATGCACTCTATTGTGTATGTGTCCTCGGCCCCGGCAAATTTCTCCTTGTCGGTTTTGTTTCCGCGGATAACCGGCATGGCCAGATAGTTTTCACAGCAGTCGGCGTAAATCTCCAGCATCTGCCGCGTCTCCTCAATCGCCTCTTCTGCCGTGGCATGGAGGGTGTGCCC
>CAJFTV010000010.1 GCA_904420055.1 Candidatus Alloscillospira gallinarum
CGTGAAAGAAAAGCGGGACAGGTGATAAATACCTGTCCCGTTAAAAATTAAATTTGCAATACGGCAAGGTTATGCTTTTTTCTTGCTGGCGTCAACCCAGTCTATGCCGGCTTTGGCCTTGCCGAAGCCGGAGGCCTCGAGCTCTTTGGAGGCCTTGACGGAGCGGCCGTCATCGGGCTCGTTTTCAGCCATTTTTTTCTGACGCTCCTCAATGCGCTTCATGCCCTCCGGCGAGGTGTAGTCGATCATCTTGTCATAGATCTCCCGGAGACGCTGCGGGCCGTCAGTGTAGGGAGTGACGATGACCTGCTCGTTTTCAATGCCCTCTTTCAGCCAGCGAGCCAGCTCTATTGGCTCCATACCGTGGGAGTGGAACTCACGGAGGAAGCTTATCGTATCCTCGGTCATGTTGTAGCCGGTGTTCTGCATGTTTTCCGGACGCGTCTTAAGCGCTTCAAAGATGTTGGATTTGATGTTTTCGGGGCAGATGACCGTGGCGCCGATGCCATAGGGCTTAAGAGCGAGATAATATGATTCAATGAGGTTAATTACCGCAGCCTTTGCAGCGGAATAGGGGGCAGTTGTGGGACCGCCTGAGAAGCCGCCCCATGAGGCCGTTGCAGCGATGTGTCCGCCCTTACCCGCCTTTACCATACGTGGAACAAAGGTGACAAGGCCGTTTATCACTCCGCCGAGATTTACGCCCATAACCCAGTCGAAGTCCTCATAAGTCGAGCATTCGGCAGGGCCGAATGTGTTGACGCCGGCGGTGAGGATAAGAAGCTGTGGAGGAGTTCCGTAGACCTTCTCCACCTCGTCTGCTGCTGCGGCAAAGCCAGCCCTGTCTGTCACGTCCAGACGGATTGCGTGGGCTTCAATGTTTTTTGACTTTAAGTACTCCATGGCGCTGTCAAGATGGTCCTGCCTTACATCGGCGATGACAACCTTCATGCCCTCCAGGCCGAACAGTTCCGCCTGGCCAAGGCCGGCGCCGGAGGCACCGCCTGTTATAAACGCAACTTTTCCTGTAAAATCTTTCATTGTAACGCTCCTTAGTTATATATTTTTTCTCATTCTATCCCATCTTTTCACTGCAAGTCAAGAGCGCCGGAGACTTTCGGGCAATACTTTAAATATTGTACATGGAGCGTTACAGCTGGGCAAAAAGGGCTATGTCAGGGGGATAGAAGGTAAACTGCAAAAACAGAAAGCTTATGGCTATGGCAAAAAGTATGGCCGGGATAAAGAGTTTTTTGCCCCAGCGCGTGCGGCAAATACGATAGGCCACGGCAAAGGATACAGCGTTAGACACGTAAAAGCTCGCGATGTCCACGGCGGCGATGTCACGGCCGGTGAAAAATGTGTAGGTGTAGTATATGACCGGTATTAGTATGCACCCTATAATGTTTCCCAACGTAATGGCGGAAAACAGCTGGGGATATCCGTCGCGCATTTTGAAATGGCAGAGAAGGGAAAAGAGCAGCGTTGGAAACCACAGGAGCTTTATGTGCTCCCAAATGGACTCGTTTACGGGTGAAAACAGGCCAATTACCTGGTTCGAGCCGGACCACTCATAAAAAAAGTGAGCGAGCGTTCCGAGTATTGAGACAAATATAAAGCCTGTAACGGCATAATTCTTGTATTTTCGTTTTTCCATAGTTATCACCGTAGAGTATTATATGTAAGTTTTATGTTTCCCATACGCCGGACTGAATTTGGACGCCAAAAGGTACCATGTCATGCGTGATTTTATGGAATTTATACATATTTTGTATGGTGAAATTATGATTTTTCACTTTACAAAAATGCATACATACGTTATTCTTTTTTATTGTGGGCCTGTCCCACAGTACAGTAGACATCACAAAGGGAGGACTAAGGTTTTATGCACAACTGCAAATATCCACATCTTTTTTCACCGATAATTTTGGCGAACACATATTTCAAAAACAGAATTTTTGCCTCGCCTCAGGGAACGAGCTACAGCACTTACGGCAATCAGCCCACGGACGAGGATATGGCGTTTTATGAGAGAAAGGCCATAGGCGGCGCGGCCTCAGTATGTATTGGAGACGCGGTAGTCGACAGCACTTACGGCCTTGGAAACGGCCCGCACATGCACATGGACGACTGGTCAAATGCTGTGCACCTCAACAGAATGGCAAGAGGGATTAACCGCCACGGCGCCGTGAGCTCCATAGAGCTCAACCACTGCGGAAGCAGCGCCCGCGTGTCCTTTGACATGGGAAACACAATTTATGGTCCTGTAGCCAAGAAGACGGAGAACTTTCACCACGGAATGGCCCCCATCTATGCGGAAGAGATGCCACCGGAGATTATTGAGCGCACAATAAACAAGTTTGCGGACGCGGCATATATGGCAAAGCGTTCCGGATTTGGCATGGTTACGCTCCACGGCGGCCACGGGTGGCTTCTCACACAGTTTATGCACCCCACAAACACGCGGCATGACGAGTGGGGAGGCTCCTTTGAAAACCGCATGCGTCTGCCGATTGCCGTATGCGATGCCATAAGGAAAAAATGCGGCCCCAACTTTGTAATTGAGATGCGTATCTCCGGGTCAGAGGTTTATGAGGGCGGCTATGACCTTGATTACGGAATTCAGATTGCAAAGGCACTTGACGGGCACCTTGACCTTATTCACGTGTCCGCAGGCTGCCATGAGGTTGAAGAGGTATTTACGGTTACACACCCCTCAATGTTCCTTGAAGACGGTGTAAATGTAAAGTATGCCGCTGAGATTAAAAAGCATGTGAAAACTGCTGTCGCCACCGTGGGCTCACTCTCGGACCCCGAGATGATGGAGGAGATTATCGCCAGCGGCAAGGCCGACGTTGTAGAGATTGCAAGAGGCATAATGGCTGACACCGACCTTCCCAAGAAGGCACAGTCCGGACGGGACGATGAGATTACCCAGTGCCTGCGCTGCTTTGCCTGCTTTTCACACCTTCTCCAGGGCGAGGAGTACAGCTGCGCCGTAAACCCGAAAATAGGCCACGCTTTAAATGAGATGTATCAGCGTCCCGCGGAGGTTAAAAAGAAAGTCCTTGTTGTTGGCGGCGGCATCGGCGGCATGACGGCGGCTCTCACGGCTGCTGAGCAGGGACATGAGGTAATTCTCTGCGAGAAATCGGGAGAGCTCGGCGGTGTGCTCCGCTGCGAGGGCAAGGTGCCCTTTAAAAAGCACCTCCACGAGTACCTTGACCATCAGGCACTTATGATTTCCCGGGCAGCGATAGATGTGCGGCTTAACACTGAGGTGACACCTGAGTACGCGGAAGAGATTGGCGCAGACGCCATAATCTGCTGCATCGGCGCAGTTGCCAGCGTGCCTCCAATTCCCGGAATTGACGGAAAGAACGTCATGTCTGCGGAGGACGCGTACCGCAATCCTGAAAAGACCGGAGAGAATGTTGTAATTCTCGGCGGCGGACTTGTGGGAACCGAGCTCAGCGTATTTTTGGGAATGCAGGGCAAAAAGTGTACAATCCTTGAAATGGCGCCGGAACTCAATTACGGCGGAAACATTCTCCAGGGACAGGCTCTGACTCTCCAGTATCCCAAATACGGCATTGAGATTCACACCGGGACAAAGGCCGTTGAGGTAAACAGTGATGGTGTTGTAGGTGAGAAAGACGGGGAGAAGACCCTGTACAGGGCTGACACCGTTATAACCGCTATGGGTATGAAGCCGTTAAGAGATGAGGCACTTGCCCTGCGCCTCTGCGCACCGGAGTTCTATCTTACAGGTGACTGCCGCTTCCCCAAGAGCATGAGGGAGGCCAACTGGGACGCTTATCAGGCGGCTCTGGACATCGGAAAGAAATAAGATATGAAACCTAAGAAAACAGTGCGGCAAACTTTGTGCCGCACTGTTTTTACTATTAAAGCCCTAAGAGCTTTGTAAAGGTCTCTTTGCCGGCAAGACCGTCGGCAAGGATTTTTTTGTCCTTCTGGTATTTTGTTACGGCCGCTTTTGTAGCCGGGCCAAATGAGCCGTCAGCGCCGTAGCCTTCCATGGTATAGCCACGTCCCAAAAGGAGAATCTGAAGTGCCCGCACGTCCTCGCCGGAGTCCCCTTCGCCGAGAAGGTTTAAAGTGAGAGGGACAGGGTCGCGGGGAGTGTCTGACTTTGGAAGCTCGTCTGAGGTGTCCTCTGCCGTAAATGAAATTCCTGCGCCGGCGCATATGCCCTTTGCGATGGCCTTTCCTATGCTGTCTGTGTTCTCTATTATCCACTTTGCCGTATCGGCACTGTCATGGAACTCGCATTCGCAGTAGACCGCGGCGGCGTTTGTGGCCCGCAGTTCCGCAAAATTCGCAGTTTTAAGTCCCCGGTCAGAACTCAAGGTGAGGGCCGCCACCTCTTCATAAATCGGTTTCGCGTATTTAAGCTGGTTCTGGCTGCCGGAAAATGTGTATACCTCACAGCCACGTCCGCCGCCGGCGTTTGTGTGTATGCACACGTGGAGCTCGGCTCCCCAGACGTTGGAATCGTTTATGCTGGTGTTCATGTTCTGCCCCGCGGGGGCTCTTTTGACCTCTAAACCGTTTGCGGCGAGGTATTTTTCACATGCCTCGGCAATCCTGTTGCACTGTGCCATCTCGTTTGTATTTCCGTATGAGTACAGGTTGTCATACTGGTTTGACGGTGACAGATAAACTTTCATTCTTTTTTGCTACCTCCGGCCATGTTTTTCATCGCCTCATAGAGCCCTGTGGAGGCAAGGCCTGACACAAGTCCGCCGAGAACGACCTCCGGAGTGATACTCCAGTGTACCCACATGTTCAGCAGTATGCCCAGTACGCCCATAATCAGCGGTATAAACTTCTTGACAGCCTCGGCCGGTATGAGCTTTTTCAGGATATAACCGACGCACATACATATACCCATTACAATTATGACGACATAATCCTGTAATGCTGACAAATCCATTTAATCAACTCCTTTACCATAAGGCGCGGGGCGAATGATGCCTTTGGCGCCTCACGACATTATATTCTGAGAGAAGGACGCGGGACACCGCGCCGCCTCTACACTCAATCGGCGGCACATGGGGTAAAGTTGTATCAAATTGTACAACCATGCGGTGAGAAAATTGTTCCGCACATAAAATGATAATTGGGTATTCGTAATTGTTATTTTTTACATGGTGTGTTATACTGTCTTACAATGCAAAATTTTATAGAAGGGGATTAAATGGAAAATAATAATGATTTTCTTGGCACGGAAAAGGTTGGCCGTCTCGTCTTGCGCCTTGCCGTGCCTGCTGTTTTGGCGCAGATTGTCAACATGCTCTATAATGTCGTGGACAGAATCTACATAGGGCACATTGATGTGATTGGAGCCGATGCACTGACAGGTATGGGGGTATGTACGCCGATTATTCTGGCAGTGTCGGCGTTTGCGTCTCTTATAGGTATGGGCGCCGCTCCGAAAGCGTCCATAAGCATGGGACGCGGTGACAACAGGGAGGCCGCAAAGATTATGGGCAATGCTTTAACTGCGCTGCTTGTAATCGCCGTAGTCTTGACGTCCGTCGTGCTGATTTGGCAGGAGCCGTTTTTATATCTGTTTGGTGCAAGTGAGAACACCATAGGCTACGCCTTGGACTACATAACAATTTACGCCGCAGGTACGATTTTTGTACAGCTAACGCTGGGGATGAACATGTTTATAACGGCTCAGGGCTTTGCAAAGACCGGAATGCTGACGGTGCTTATCGGCGCAATCAGCAATATTGTGCTTGACCCTGTTTTTATTTTTTTGTTTGGAATGGGCGTGAAGGGCGCGGCCCTTGCCACAATTATCTCGCAGGCGATTTCCGCTGTGTGGGTCATTATTTTCCTGTGCGGCAAAAAGACTGTTCTGCGCCTTGATGTGCGGAACATGAAGCCGGACATTAAGCTGATACTCTCATGCGCAGCACTTGGTATGGCACCGTTTATTATGCAGATTACAGAGAGCGTACTCTCCATGTGCTTTAATTCTTCACTGCTGAAATACGGCGGGGACACGGCCGTGGGCGCTATGACAATTCTCACGAGTGTAATGCAGTTTGTTATGATGCCGCTTCAGGGATTTTCACAGGGGGCGCAGCCCGTTATAAGCTATAACTTCGGGGCAAAAAAGCTTGACAGGGTAAAAGAGGGATTTGTGATGCTCATGAAGCTGAGCCTTGGATTTTCCTTTGTCATGTGCGCTGCTATAATGATTTTTCCCCGGTTTATAACGAGCCTTTTTGCCTCTAACCAGAACCTGATTGATTTTGCCGCATGGGCAATACGTATTTACATGGCTGGGTCGTGCATATTCGGCCTGCAAATTGCGTGTCAGTTTACATTTATTGCATTGGGATATGCAAAGCACGCCGTATTTCTTGCGATTTTGCGAAAGATTATTCTCCTGATACCGTTAATTTATATTTTGCCGCTTATAATAACAAGCGACCAGACCATGGCGGTTTATCTGGCAGAACCGGTTGCGGACGTTATAGCCGTGTGTGTCACGGTAACGATGTTTGTGGCCAAGTTTAAAAAGACGCTTAAAAGTGCCGAGGCAGAAAGTGCCCGGGAAGAACTGAAAGAAAAAGAGATTTAAAGGTTTTTTACTGTTGGATAGTTAATAGCTGTGAAAGTATAATTATAATTTCAGATTTATGAATGAAAAATCCCCGCGCGCGTTATGCGTGTGGGGATTTTGTTTGTGATACGTTACATTATATACGGCTTTAAGAGACCGTCGATGAGCCGGTGACCAAATGTCTCTGCCCGCTGGGTAATTGAAAAACTGCCGTTGAACATCACCCAGGAGGTTATAAGCCCCGACATGAACGTGCTTATAATCTCTACAATATCGTCTATCGGTATGTCGCGGCTCAGCACGCCGTCGGCGACAGCCTCTTCAATCAGCTTTTTCTCAAAGCTGCGTGAGGCAACAGCATATGAACCGTCTCCCGCAGTTTTGGTGTACTCGCCGCTTATGTTATATATACTCCTCTGGCGCACAAATTCAAGACCGCTTTCCTCTACGCCCTGCATTAATCCGGACAGGAACTTTACAATTTTATCGCAGATTAGCATATCCCGGCGGGACATCAGCTCCTCTTCAAGACGGGCACTGACCTGTGCCTCCAGACCGGAGACAATGTCAATTTTTGAATTGAAGTGGTGGTAAAACGCGCCCTTGGATATGCCGCATTCAGCGCAGATGTCGTCAATAGTGGTGTTGTTGTATCCACGCTCGTTAATCAGCCGGACGCTCGCCTCTATGAGCTTTTTCTTTGTCTGGGCTGCCCGCTTTTTCCGCAGGGTATAGTTTTTTTCCATTTTAACCTCCCTATGTAAGTCAGGCCGTCGCTGCGGCAGTTTGTGTTCATCTTAAACCGTTTTTCTGATTATAGCCGTAAAAGGGGGTGATTGTCAACAGTAAGCGACCCGAAGTATGTCACTGAATGTCAGACTTGATACAATTGGGAAAAAACAGTATACTAAAAGAACAGTTTGTTTTATTAG
>CAJFTV010000011.1 GCA_904420055.1 Candidatus Alloscillospira gallinarum
ATTTAAAAATGCACTTTGTCCACGTCCATTGTGGCATAGGCGTTGAGCTCCGGTCCGGCGACAGTCCCGGCCAGATACTCATAATACCCCTGACAGCCAATCATGGCCCCGTTGTCGCCGCAGAGCTTTAATGGCGGCACGTATAGTTTAAGCCCCTCTTTTGCCGCGGCTTTTTCAAAATCTGCCCTTATGCGGGAGTTTGCCGCAACTCCTCCGGCGATGGATATTTTATCATAGCCGAGCTCTTTTGCCGCCATGATTGTGCGGGGGACAAGGGTGTCGCTCACGGCTCTTGCAAATGACGCGGCAAGGGAGGCGCGGTCTAAGTCCTCGCCTTTTTGCTGGGAGTTGTGAACTATGTTCACAACCGCGGTTTTAAGGCCGGAAAACGACATGTCATAAGGGTGCCCGGCAATTTTGGCGCGGGGCAGGTTGAATGCTCCGTCATCGCCGCCTTTGGCGAGGTCGTCCATGGGTTTTCCGCCGGGATATGGCAGACCCAACACCCGGGCCGCCTTGTCAAAGCACTCTCCGGCGGCGTCGTCATGGGAGCAGCCCATGATTCTTATGTCGGTGTAAGTGCGCACATCGGCAATTATGCTGTTTCCCCCGGAGACAATAAGCCCCACAAAGGGCGGTTCGAGCTCCGGAAAGGCTATGTAGTTTGCGGCGATGTGTCCCTTTATGTGGTGTACCGGGATTAAAGGGACGCCCAAGGCCATTGCGGCGGACTTGGCAAAATTGACCCCCACAAGCAGGGCGCCTATAAGCCCCGGGGCGAATGTCACAGCCACGGCGTCAATGTCTTTTTTTTCTATGCCCGCCTTTTTTACTGCGGAATCCGCAAGACGGCTTATCACATTTATGTGGTTTCTTGAGGCGATCTCAGGCACAACGCCGCCGTACAGGGCGTGCATGTCCGCTTGGGAAAAAATTTCATCTGCCAGGACACTGCGGCCGTCACGGGTCACGGCCACGGCCGTCTCGTCGCAGGAGGACTCAACAGAGAGAATTATCATTTTTCGTCACACCTTTTTCCATGATTATCCCGTCTTCACGGGGACAGTCATAGTAGTTTTTTCTTCTGCCCGCCGGCTTAAAGCCCAGCTTTTCATACAGGGCTATGGCGGGGGAGTTTGAGCACCGCACCTCTAAAAATATTGAGGTGCAGTTTTTTTCCTCTGCCCAGCCAAAGCCGGCTAAAATCATAGCTTCCGCAATGCCGCGGCGGCGGAAATCCGGGTGTACTGCCACCTTATACATCTCCGCCTGGTCGCCGGCCAGGTGAAAATTGCAGTATCCGGCAATGCCGCCGTTTTCCTCATATGCCAAAAATATTGCGTCACCGCTGTACATCTCACTGAGGAGCTGTCCCTCAGTCCAGGGGTGGTTAAAACAGATGCCTTCAATCTCTAAAATCCTGTCCATTTCCCGGCGGGTCGGCTCAGTCATTATATTCATTTCGCATCATACCAGCTCTTTCCGATGTTGGCGTCGGCTGTGAGCGGGACGCTCAGGCTGGCTGTACCCTCCATTTCCCTGAGAAGTATTGCCGCGGCTTTTTCCCCCAGGTCTTGGGGACACTCCACAATCAGCTCGTCATGAACCTGGAGCAGAAGTGCCGCCTCCGGCAGCTCGTTTTTAAGAGCGTTGTATACCCGTATCATGGCAAGCTTCATAATATCTGCCGCGGTGCCCTGTATGGGCATGTTGAGGGCGACGCGTTCGCCGAAGGAGCGGACGTTATAGTTTGAGGATTTAAGCTCCGGCAGGTATCTGCGCCTGCCGTAAAGGGTGGATACATATCCGTCCTTTTTCGCCTGCTCCACTATATTTTTCATGTAGTCTCTGACACCGTGGTATTTGGCAAGATACATGTCCATGTACAGCTTTGCCTCGGCCACCGTTACCCCTATGTCCTGGGAGAGTGAGAAGGGAGAAATTCCATATACGATGCCGAAGTTTACCGCTTTTGCATGGCTGCGCTGAAGCTTTGTTACCTCATTCAGCGGGACGCCGAATACCTGAGACGCCGTAACGGCGTGAATATCCTCACCGGAGAGAAAAGCTTTTTGCATTACCTCGTCTCCCGATATGTGAGCCAGAAGCCGCAGCTCTATCTGTGAGTAGTCCGCATCTACAAGCACATATCCGGGCTTTGCAACAAACATTTTTCTTATCTCCCCGCCAAGCTCCGTGCGCACGGGAATGTTCTGAAGGTTTGGCTCTGTGGAGGAGAGCCGCCCCGTGGCGGTGACGGTCATCTGGAAGTTGGTGTGTATCCTGCCGTCTGAGGCGATAACTCCTGCAAGTCCGTCGGCATATGTCGACTTCAGCTTTGTGAGCTGGCGGTATTTCAGTATGAGCGGGATAACCGGGTGTTTTCCGGCGAGCTTTTCAAGTACGTCGGCGCTGGTGGAGTAGCCGGTTTTCGTCTTTTTCGGCGCCGGCAGCATGAGCCCGTCGAACAGAACCGCCCCAAGCTGTTTGGGGGAGTTTATGTTAAACTCCATGCCGCACAGGGCGTAAATTTCATTTTCCAGGGCCTCTATGCCCTGGGCAAGGAGTGCGCTGAACTGTTCCAGGGCGTTTTTATCCACTAAAAACCCTGCGGCCTCCATGTCGCCCAGCACAGGGCAGAGGGGAAGCTCAATGTCAGTCAGTACGCGCAAAAGACCGTTTTGTTCAAGCTTTTCCCGCAGTACAGGAATAAGGGCGGATATTATCCCGGCCGAGCGACGCAGTTCCCTGTATGGGTCCGCGATATCGTCGAGAGACAGCTGCTGTCCGCTTTCATCACTCTCCTTTGAGGTAAGCCCCAGATACTGCTCTCCCAGCTTGTCTATTGGGTAGGCGCTGTCGGTGGGGGACAGAAGATAGGCGGCAAGCGCCGTGTCAAATGCCGGCGCGGGAATACATAGGCTGTTTTCCGCGGCGAAGCGGCAGATCTCTTTTGCGTTATGGCCGGAAATGTCAGGGCAGGTGGCAAAAAAGTGGCCAAGAACCCCGGTGAAATCAGGCGTGCTGTCCTGTGACAGGGCAAAAGCTGTGCCCTCTGCGGCGATGACGGCAAGCATCTCGTGGGGGTCAAAGGATATAACAGCGCCGCCTTTTACGGCGGAGAGCATCTGTAAAACCGTCTCTTCATCTGTCACCGGACAGAGTGTAAAGTCAGGCAGGGAAAACGTCTCCTCTATATCCTCGTCTCCGTCTTTCGGGGGAGTCAGGGAAAATTTATCTGTGAGTTTTGTGAACTCAAGCTTTTTAAAGAGTTTATAAAGCGCGTCGTTGTTTACCGGCTGGACGCGGTTGCCCTCAGGACTAAACTCAATGGGGGCGTCACAGCGGATTGTGGCGAGGTCATATGACATCTCCGCGTCGGCTTTTCCGGCCAAAAGCTTTTTCCGGACGGACTCCTTTATTTCCGGGGAGTTTATGTTCTTATAGATTTCCTCAATAGAGCCGAAGCGGCGGACAAGGTCTGTGGCAGTTTTTTCTCCGATGCCGGAAACTCCGGGAATATTGTCCGAGCTGTCGCCCATGAGGGCCTTGAGGTCTATTATTTCTATGGGAGAAAAACCGTACTCCTCGGCAAATTTTTCCGGAGTATACAGGGTTGTCTCCGTCTGTCCCATGCGTGTTTTTATGTGTTTGACGCTGGTTGTCGCAGTTATTAGCTGAAAGCTGTCCTTGTCGCCGGTCACGGCTACGCACTCCCAGCCTGCGTCTGCGCATTTTACGGAGATTGTACCGATTAAATCGTCAGCCTCCCAGCCGGGGAGCTCATACCGTGGGATATTCATGGCCTCCAGCACCTCTTTGAGTATGGGAAGCTGCACGGCCAGCTCGTCCGGCATTGCCTTGCGCTGGGCCTTGTAACCCTCATACTTCTCATGACGGAAGGTGGGTGCCTTTAAGTCAAAGGTGACACACAGCGCGTCGGGATTATCTTCCCTGTACAGCTTTGCCAGTATGTTGAGAAAGCCGTAAACGGCATTGGTAGGCGTGCCGTCACGGGTGGTGAGCATGCGTATCCCGTAAAATGCCCGGTTTATAATGCTGTTCCCGTCTATTACCATCAGTTTCATAGAAAACCTCCGTAATTTAGCGCCCGAGTGAGCGCCGCGCAAGTTTGAATAACCATTTTCCCTCTCTGCCGTAAATGAAGATTTATAGCGCAGGAAAAAATTTACGCGTATCTCGGCGGGCAGGTACATAAAATTTATGCCCTGCCCGCCATTTTATAAAAGGCCTATTTATTCTCCTTTTTCCACTGTACGCCCTGCTTTGTGTCCATTAAAACGATACCCATGTCTTTCAGCTTATCTCTTATCCTGTCTGCCTCGGCCCAGTTTTTCTCGGCTCTCGCGGCAGTCCTTGCGGCGATGAGGGCCTCTACCTCCTGGCGGAGCGCCTCGTCGGAGGAGTCCTCCTCACCATATATAAGGCCTAGGACGTCCGTGAGCTCGTTAAACATGTTAAGACACTCTTTTGCAATGGCCGCCGTGGGGCTGCCGGCGGAGGAGGTTATTGAGTTTGCCTCCCGCACGAGCTCGAAAATGACAGATATGGCGTCGGCGGTGTTAAAGTCATCGTCCATTGCGGCGATAAAGCGCTCCCTGTATGAGGGGAGTGTCCCGGCAAATTGCTGTTCTGCCTCTGTCATATCGCCGGGAGCGCCGTTTTCTGCAAGGAAGGTCAGGTTTTCCTTTGCGGTTACAAGGCGGCTCAGGGCATTCTGCGCCTGGGTAAGTATCTCGCCGGAGTAGTTTAATGGGCTTCTGTAGTGGCTCATGAGCATAAACATGCGGATTGTGGGATAGCCGTAAGCCTCTGCTGCCTCCCGCACGGTGAAGAAGTTGCCAAGGGATTTTGACATCTTTTTATTGTCAATGCTTATAAATCCGTTGTGTATCCAGTATCTCACAAACTGACAGCCGTTTGCAGCCTCCGACTGGGCAATCTCGTTTTCGTGGTGGGGGAACGTGAGGTCCTGACCTCCGCAGTGAATATCTATGGTCTTGCCCAGATACCTCATGGACATGGCAGAGCACTCGATGTGCCAGCCTGGGCGGCCGCGTCCCCAGGGGGACTCCCAGTACGGTTCCCCCGGCTTTGCCGCTTTCCACAGGGCAAAGTCCATTGGGTTTTCCTTGATGTCCGCGACGTCAATCCTCGCGCCGGCCATGAGCTCCTCCAGCGGCTGGTGTGAGAGCTTGCCGTAATCTTTAAATTTTGTGGTGCGGTAATAGACGTCGCCGTTTTTTTCGTAGGCGTAGCCCTTTTCGATAAGGGTGGAGACAATGTCTATTATCTCCTGTATGTTTTCCGTGGCACGGGGGTGTATGGTTGCGGGCCGTACGCCGAGGCCCTTGGCGTCTTTAAAGTACTCTTCAATGTATTTTTCCGCCACCTCGTGACTTTCTATGCCCTCTTCGTTTGCGCGGTTTATTATCTTGTCGTCAACGTCGGTGAAGTTCTGCACAAATGTGACGTTATAGCCGCGGTATTCAAAATAACGGCGCAGAACGTCGAACATTATAATAGGGCGTGCATTTCCGACATGGATATAATTATACACGGTGGGGCCGCATGCGTACATAGAGATTTTGCCCGGCTCCTGGGGGATAAATTCCTCTTTTTTCATAGACATGGTGTTAAACAGTTTCATGGTTATCTCTCTCCTCTAAAAGTGTTGTGAGCTCTGCAATTTTTGCCTCAAGGGCGTCAAGCCGCTGGGCAACGGGGTCGGTAATGTGTATCTGGTCTATATTTGAGGTGTAGTCCACCTTCTCGCCTGCCACCCGGACGACCTTGGCCGGAACGCCCACGGCGGTGCTGTTTGGCGGAATTTCAGTGAGGACAACGGCGTTTGCCGCGATGCGCGCGTTGTCCCCCACGGTAAAGGGACCCAATACCTTGGCGCCGCAGCCAACCATAACATTGTTGCCGATTGTGGGGTGGCGCTTTCCCCGGTCCTTTCCCGTGCCACCCAGGGTGACGCCCTGATAGAGCAGTACGTCGTCGCCAATCTCTGCCGTCTCGCCGATTACAATTCCCATGCCGTGGTCTATTACAAAGCGGCGGCCGATTTTTGCGCCGGGGTGGATTTCAATTCCGGTGAAGTGGCGGCTCCACTGGGATACGAGCCTCGCCAGAAACAGGCACTTGTGGTTGTACAGCCAGTGGGCAAAGCGGTGATATATTGTGGCGTGTACACCCTGATAAAGCAGAAATATCTCAAGGCTTGAGCGCGCGGCGGGGTCCCGGGCCTTATATGCGTTTATGGTTTCTCTGAGTCTTAAAGCCATAAAAATTTCTCCATTTCCAAAATTAAGCCGGTTATATATGTTATATAAAGTACCGGCGGGATAAATTGCTGCCTGCCGGGGGCAGGTGTGTCCCCGCAGGTTTTTGGTTACATTCAGTACAGTTAGGAAAAGAGCGGATTAACAGCACTGCAAAAGCTGAGGCCGCAGGACCTATATCCGTGAGAGTGAATGCTTTCAGGGAAAAATAAATACCGCCCTCCATGCAACAAGAGGCGGCAATCGCGGTTCCACTCTTTTTTATAACTCTTAAAGGCCTTAACGCGGCCATGACGCCGGGCATTACCCCGCGAGGCTTCCGGGCGCACTTTCACTCCGATGCCGGGAGGACTGCTTTCAGCCGGTGACAGTCCATCTCTTTCCCGAAAGACGGAATTACTCTTCCCGTTCAACGCCAACTAAATTTTAGCATGCTGCCCACCGGCTGTCAAGAGACGGCAGGATAAGGTGTAAATAAAAGAAAAAGGGGTTGCAAACGCCAAACTGCTGTGATATAATGGGCCATGGTTAGATAGTGTAAGCTTTGAGAGTGGGTTCGGCCCACTCTTTTTGTTGCATACATTTAAAATCTTAAAATTTCGACTGAAAAGGCGGTAATAACCGTATGAGCAAGCTGACAGATACAGTGGCGGAGCTGGCAGTGCCGGTAATAGAAAAGCAGGGGTGTACCCTGTGGGACGTGGAATACGTGAAGGAAGCGGGTACCTGGTACCTCCGCGTATACATTGACCACCCGGACGGCGTGTCGATTGACCAGTGCGAGGCGGTGAGTCGGGAGCTTGACGCCATAATTGATGAGCGGGATTTAATCCCCGGCGCATACACGTTTGAGGTGTCCTCTGCCGGTGCGGAGCGGAGCCTGAAGCGCCCGGGAGACTTTGAACAGTTCATGGGCCATCTGGTGGAGGTAAAGCTCTATCAGGGGGTAGGAGGCAGAAAGGAATTTCTGGGAAACCTCACGGGGTATGATAATGGAGACGTTACAATAGACGTGTCAGGCAGCAAAATGGAGTTTAAAAAGAGCCAGGTGGCAAATGTGCGCCTGCGCATAGGATAAAGACATAATGTCAGAATTGGAGGATAAAAGGCAGTGAATGCGGAATTTTTTGAGGCTATAGCGGACATCGAGAGAGAAAAAGGCATACCTCAGCAGTACATGCTTGAGAAGATTGAGCAAGCGCTTTTGGCGGCGCTCAGAAAAGACAATCCCGGTGCTGCGGAAAACGCAAGGGTGGACGTTGACCCGGTAAAAAAGAAGATTGACATGTACATTCAAAAAACCGTAGTGGAAGAGGTGGAGGACCCGGATATTGAGATTGCCGAGTCCGACGCGAAGAAGATTTCTCCCCGCTATCAGGTGGGCGACACGGTGAACTTCCCCGTTGAAACTAAAAAATTCGGCCGTATTGCGGCGCAGGCTGCAAAGCAGGTTATTATACAGGGCATAAGAGAAGCGGAGCGCAGTATAGTATATGATGTATTTACCTCAAAGGAACATGAAATTTTAACAGGCGTCGTCACGAGGATTGACCCGAGAAACGGAAATGTCTCAATACAGATAAGCTCCAACTCGGAGTATACCGAGGCGATGCTGGCCGCAAACGAGCGGATTCCCACTGAGGAACTGAGCGAGGGAGACAGGATTAAGGTGTACGTGGTAGAGGTGCGCAAGTCCACCCGCGGGCCCCAGGTCCTCATATCCAGAACTCACCCGGGCCTTGTAAAACGTCTGTTTGAGCTTGAGGTGCCTGAGATTTTTGACGGCACTGTGGAAATTAAAAGCATAGCCAGAGAGGCGGGCAGCAGGACAAAAATTGCCGTGTATTCCAATAACCCGGAGGTTGACCCCATAGGCGCCTGTGTAGGCCCCAAGGGCGGCAGGGTAGCCACTATTGTAGACGAGCTCCGCGGAGAGAAGATTGACATAGCAAGATACAGCGACACTCCGGAGGACTATATTGCCTCAGCCCTCGCCCCGTCTGATGTTGTCAGCGTCACGATGCTGGAGGACGGTAAGAGCTGCCGTGTAATCGTGCCGGACAGCCAGCTCTCCCTTGCAATCGGCAAAGAGGGGCAGAATGTGAGACTGGCCGCGCGGCTTACTGGTTATAAAATAGATATAAAGCCGGAGAGCCAGGCGTAAGATTTAAAGCGCGGGCTTGGAGCGCATGGGAATATAGCTTGTAAATCGCCGTGCGTTTTGCCCACAGGCGCGGAAAATAATTTCAGGAGGCAGTCTGATGCAGAAAAAAATACCTTTAAGGCAGTGTCTCGGCTGCCGTGAGATGAAACCGAAAAGAGAGCTGGTGCGTGTTGTCCGGGCGCCGGACGGAGCAGTTTCCCTGGATTTTAAGGGGAAGAGCCCGGGGCGTGGCGCGTATGTTTGCCCGAATGAGGAGTGCCTTAAAAAGGCGGTTAAATCCCGGGCGCTTGAGCGTGCGCTGGAGGCACAGATACCTGAGGATATATATGAGGGCCTTGCGGGGGTGACGGAAAAGCAGAATGGATAATTGTCTTGGACTTTTAGGCCTTGCAAAAAAAGCCGGCTTCCTTGAAATAGGCGACGATAAGGTGACTGACGCCGCCGGACTTTCAAAGGCAAGGCTTATAATGTCGGCGTCTGACGCGGGGCCGAATTCTGTAAAAAAGGCGGAGTACCTGGCTGAGGCCGGGGGCAGCGTTTATATAGTGCTGCCGTATACTAAGGAGGAACTTGGCGCTGCCGTCGGCAGAGGAACGCCGGGGATGCTGGCAATAACCGATGTGGGAATGGCCGAGAGCTTTGTGAAGAAGCTCGGCGTTGCCTGCGGAGGATATGAGGAGGCGTTAAAAGCGCTTCAGGTTAAAAAGGCCAGAGCGGAAGAACGCCGCCGCATACGGGACGGCGAGGGGAAAAATAAAGCCGGTAAGAGGAGGACGAAAAAATGAGTACAATGTTTAAATACAGGGTACATGAGGTTGCAAAAGACTTTAAGGTACCAACCAAAACTGTTACCGAGATACTGACGGAGTACGCCACTACACCTAAAAATCATATGCAGGCCCTGACTGAGGAGGAGCTTGACCTGGTTTTTGAATACTTCACTCAGCACAATCAGATGGACAGCATAGAGGAGCTTTTTGCGGGAGATACTGCCAAGCCGGCGGAAAAGAAGGAAGAAAAGGCCGGCAAGACACCGTCTGCACCTGCGGCAAAAAGCGAGAAGCAGGCGGAAAAGACGGCGGCGCCCCAGAAGAAAGAGGAGAAGCAGTTCCAGCCCAAAAGAGTGCCGGAAAAGAGAGTTATTGACACCTCAGGCGCCACGATAAACCTGTCAAAGTACGACGAGCACATTGACAGTCTTGTTCCGGAGCGCGCAGAGCGCATGAAGCGCGGCAAGGAAAAGTTCACCAAAAAGAACCAGAACAGAAACCAGAACAGCATGGCAACGGGAGCCAAGCGCCGCCAGGAGGAGCGGGACAGAATGCAGAAGCTCCAGCTTGAAATTGCCAAAAAGGCCCCTGTAAAGGTACAGATACCCGACGAAATTGCCGTGGGAGAGCTTGCCTCCCGCATGAAAAAGACGGGCGCCGAGGTTGTGCGCCAGCTCATTAAAATGGGCGTCATGGCGTCTGTATCAGATGTTATAGACTATGACACCGCGGCGCTTGTGGCGATGGAGCTGGGCTGCAAGGTGGAGCGCGAGGTGGTTGTGACAATTGAGGAGCAGCTTATAGACGACCACGAGGACACCGCTGAGGAGCTTCAGCCGCGTGCGCCTGTAGTTGTTGTCATGGGACACGTTGACCACGGAAAGACATCGCTTCTTGACAGGATAAGAAAGGCAAACGTGGTAGCCGGCGAGGCGGGAGGTATTACCCAGCACATAGGTGCGTACAGGGTGTTTGTAAAAGACAGCCCAATTACCTTCCTTGACACTCCGGGACATGAGGCGTTTACCGCAATGCGCGCCCGCGGCGCCATGGTCACGGATATTGCAATTCTGATTGTTGCAGCCGACGACGGCATAATGCCCCAGACGGTCGAGTCCATAAACCACGCTAAGGCCGCGGGAATACCGGTTATCGTTGCCATAAATAAGATAGATGTTCCGGGAGCAAATCCGGAGAAGATAAAGCAGCAGCTCACAGAGTATGAGATGGTGCCGGAGGAGTGGGGAGGAGACACGATTGTGTGCCCAATCTCTGCAAAAACCGGTGAGGGGATTGAAAATCTCCTTGAGATGGTAGTGCTCACAGCCGAGATGCAGGAGCTGCGCGCAAACCCCAACAGGGCGGCAAAGGGCACTGTTATAGAGGCGCGGCTTGACAAGGGCCGCGGCCCCGTCATGACGGTCCTCGTACAGAACGGAACACTGCACCAGGGCGACATTATAATTGCCGGAACAGCCGTGGGGCGTGTCCGCGTTATGACAAATGACAAAGGTGAAAAGGTGTCGGAGGCCGGTCCGTCTGTGCCTGTGGAGATTACGGGTATGTCCGAGGTGCCGAATGCGGGAGATACGTTTAACGCCGTAGCTGACGAGCGCATGGCGAGAACACTTGTGGAGCAGAGAAAGCAGGAGAAGAAGGACGCCAGCGCCCAGAACGTAAAGGTGTCTCTTGAGGACCTGTTCTCACGCATACAGCAGGGCGAGATTAAGGACCTGAATATTATAGTAAAAGCGGACGTACAGGGCTCTGCCGAGGCCATAAAGCAATCCCTTGAGAAGTTGTCCAACGACGAGGTAAGGGTAAAGGTAATTCACTCCGCCGTGGGTGCTATAAGCGAGTCCGACGTAATGCTTGCGGCCACAAGCGGCGCGATTATCGTTGGCTTTAATGTCCGTCCGGACAACGCCGCCCGTGACAACGCCGCGAGAAACAATGTGGATATTCGCATGTACCGTGTCATTTACGACTGCATAAATGAGATAGAGGCGGCAATGAAGGGCATGCTGGCTCCGAAATTCAGAGAGGCGGTTATCGGCCATGCCGAGGTGCGCCAGGTTTACAAGGTTTCCCACGTCGGAACAGTCTGCGGCTGTTATGTACAGGACGGCAAGATACAGAGGAACTGCTCTGTCAGGGTCGTGCGCGACGGAATAGTAGTCCATGAGGGACAGCTTGCCTCCCTGCGCCGCTTTAAGGACGACGTAAAGGAAGTTGCCAGCGGTTATGAGTGCGGTATGTCGGTGGAGAAATTCAACGACATAAAAGAGGGCGACGTAATCGAGGCATTTGTAATGGAGGAAATAAAAGACTGATTTTATTTGACAGGAGATAATTATGGCGTCAAACAGAATCCAAAGGATAAATGAAGATGTTCAGCGCTGTCTCTCCGGGCTTATACGTGAGATAAAGGACCCCCGGGTAAATCAGGGAATGATAAGCATAACCGGTGTAGATGTGACCGGGGATTTGCGCTGGTGCAAGGTATATATAAGCGTTTTAGGCCTTGAGAGCGAAAAGGAGTTTTTAAAGGGACTGCGCTCCGCCTCGGGCTGGCTGAGGAAGGAGCTGGGCCATGCCCTCAGTCTGCGCTATACGCCCGAACTCGTATTCCAGCTTGACAAGTCCATAGAATATGGCGCCCATATAAACACGGTTATAAATAAGCTGGATATCGGAGGAGATGAAGCCGATGAAGATGGACATTCGGAAGACAGCTGAATATCTTAAATCACACGACAACTTTCTGATTTTGAACCACCGCCGCCCGGACGGCGACGCCCACGGCTCTGCCGCGGGCCTCTGCCGGGGACTGAGGGCCGCGGGAAAGACGGCGTATGTGCTTTATAATCCCGACACCACGGAGAAGTACTTAAAATACGTAAAAGAGCTGTGGGCTCCGGAGGGCTTTGTACCGGACACTGTTGTGACGGTGGACACCGCGTCTGTACAGATGCTCCAGACAAACGGGGGCATTTATGAGGAAAAGGTTGACCTTGCGGTTGACCATCACCCGTCGAACACCGGGTATGCCGCAAATGACTGTATTGACAGCACATGCGCCGCCTGCGGAGAGATAGTTTACGATATTTTAATGGAGCTTAACGGTAGCGTGGACGTGGAAACCGCTGCGGTCTTGTACATTGCTGTGTCCACAGACACGGGGTGCTTTGCGTTTGCAAATACCACCGCAAATACTTTTCGTGTGGCCTGGAAGCTTGGTGAAGCCGGCCTTGTCTACAGGGAATTAAACCGCGAGATGTTCCGCACGAAAACAAGAAGCCGGTTTGCCTTAGAGAGCCGGGTGATGTCAGGAATAGAGTTTTACTACGGCGGCAAGGTAGCAATTACGACGATTACCGCTGAAATGATGGACGAGACGGGCTGCACGGAAAACGACATGGACGACATTGCCGCAATTCCCGGCTCGGTGCAGGGAGTGGAATGCGGCATTACAATGAGGGAGCTTTCCGGCGAGAGGGACTGCAAGATATCTGTGAGAACAAGCCCTAAGGTTGATGCAAATGCCCTGTGCAGGCTCCTTGGGGGAGGCGGCCACATGATGGCGGCCGGGGCGTCCCCCAAGGGACTTACGCTGGGCGAGATTAAAGAAAAGCTGTTTGAGGGGCTCGACAAGGTCTTTAACCCGGAGGACAGGCTCAGGTGAACGGCATAATAATAGTGGACAAGCCGGCGGGCTGGACATCTCACGATGTTGTCGGCAAGCTCAGAGGTGTGCTGCATGAGAGGCGCGTTGGCCACGGAGGAACTCTTGACCCCATGGCAACGGGCGTTTTGGTGGTGTTTGCAGGCCGGGCCACCCGGGCGGCGGAGTTTGCCGAGAGCAGTGAGAAAGAGTATACAGCCCATTTGAGAACCGGGTTTGAGACAGATACTCAGGATATAACCGGTACGGTGACAAAGCGGTACGACAGGACTGTGAGTTTAGAGGAACTGAGTGGTGTTCTGCCGGAATTTACCGGCAGAATTTTGCAGGTGCCGCCAATGTATTCCGCCCTTAAGGTGGGGGGCAAAAAGCTGTATGAGCTGGCCCGCCGCGGGAAAACGGTGGAGCGTGAGCCACGGGAAATAGAGATAAAGTCCATTGAGGTATCCGGCATGGCGGGGGAGGACTTTGTCCTCAAAATAACCTGCTCCAAGGGTACGTATATAAGGACGCTGTGTGAGGATATTGGCAGGGCCCTCGGCTGCGGAGGCTGTATGTCATATCTCCGCCGCACGCGTGTGGGGGAGTTTTCTCTGGACATGTCCCACAGCATTGAGGAGATTGAAGAGCTAGCAGCCAAAGGGCGGACGGAAGAGATTATCGCTGGAGTTGATACGCTCTTTGCCCGGTACGATAAGGTTACAGTTTCCGGAAAGAGAGAAAAAATTTGCAGAAACGGCGGAGAATTTTCCATGCCGGAGGCAAAAGATGGATTTTGCCGTGTGTACGGTGAAAACGGGGAGTTTATCATGCTGGGGAGTGCAAAAGACGGAAAGATAAAAACGGTTAAAAGTTTTTTTGAGGTTTAGGATAAGCTGCAATGGAGAAAAAACATGTAATAGCGCTGGGATTTTTTGACGGTGTGCACCTGGGTCACCGGGCGCTGATGGAAAAGACCCTTGAAATTGCCGAAAAGTACGACTATATACCGTCGGTTATAACGTTTGACGCGCACCCCCTGTCCCAGGTGACAGGGAAAAATGTGCCTCTTATCAATTCACCGGAGGACCGCGCGGGGCTTATACGGCGCATGTTTGGCATCTCGGACGTAATACTGCTTCATTTTGACAGCGAGATGGTACACATGCCGTGGGAGGAATTTGCCGACAGGCTTATAGGGGACTTTAACGCGGGGTATCTCGTCTGCGGCCATGACCACAAGTTCGGATATAAGGGGCTTGGAACGGCGGAAAAACTTGAAGAGCACTGCAAAAGCCTCGGTATAGGCTGCAGCGTAGTTCCGGCGGTTACGGCTGACGGTGAGCGCATAAGTTCAACCCTTATAAGGAAACTCATTGCCGGGGGGGAGATGGAGAAGGCGGTGCGGCTTTTGGGCCACCCTCACGTACTGACTGATATTGTCCGCTCTGGACGGAAGCTGGGCAGGACAATCGACTTCCCCACTGTCAATATGGAGTTTGGCTCGAATGTGCTTGTGCCGCGGCACGGTGTTTATGCTACAATTGCAACCCTTGAGGACGGAAGCCGGTGGCATGGAGTTACGAATGTGGGAGTACGGCCGACGGTGGACAACTCCGGGAAAGTGACGGCTGAGACGTATATAATAGGCTATTCAGGCAACCTCTACGGCAGGACAGTGCGGATTGAGTTTTACAGGTTCCAGCGTCCTGAGATGAAGTTTAAGGACGTGGGGGAGCTGAAAGACAGAATAGGCCGGGACGCTGAAAACATAAAGGCATACTTCAGAGAAATGGGCATGTGACACATGCATGATTGAAAGGAGACGCATTAAATGGCGTCTCCTTTTTTGCGCTCGGGGCAGACGGTGAGCGTAATGATTAAAATTTTTATGTTACTGAACTTTTTGCGGCGTTTTTGGGTATTAGTTAAGTGAAAGGGGTGAGGGCGGTGACAGATGAGCTCATAGTAAAGTACGGAAGGCGCCTGTACGGCCTCTGTATCGCCCTGTGCCGTGACAGGGACATGGCCGATGACCTTTATCAGGAGACATGGCTTAAAGTGTTAAAGGGTCTGCGCACCTATGACCGGGAACGGGATTTTGAGCCGTGGCTCACAAAAATCTGTGTTAACACCTATAAGAGCCTGAGAAGAAAGCGGCGGCTGAGCCCCGTGTACGACGGATTTTCCACAAGCGAGGAAAAGGAACGGGCGATGGCCTCTGTACCAATGAGAGAGGACGGAGAGGACCGGGAGCTGCGGGACGCTGTTTCCCGCCTTCCGGAGAAACTGAGAGTCGCGGTAATACTCTGCTATTTTTATGACATGGATATACGCACTGCCGCTGCGGCGCTGAAAATACCGGAGGGTACCGTAAAGTCCCGTTTAAATAGAGCCAGAAGTATCTTAAGGGAGGTGCTTGAGTGATGAAGTACGATTTTGAAAAATATGACCCGCCGTATTTGAGCGAAAGAACTCTGGAAAAAATGCTCTATGAGCGTGAAAACAAAAAATGCATAGTTTTGGCCTGTATTTTATCTGCCGTCGCGCAGACGGCAGTGGTGGCAGCGGCGATTATAATATCGTTTGTTGCCGGCCATGGCGTTCCTGCGCTGATTTTTGCCGCAGTTATAGCTGTCCTGTCATCGGCTGCGGTGACAGCGGCGTTTTTGGTATCGAGGAGGAATGAGAGATGTCAATAGCACTTCCTGTTATAATACTGAATTTGTGTGTTGTAATAAGTATACCTGTGCTAATCGGAGTGTATGTCTACCGGGATGCTCTGGACAGGGGCATGAACGCGGTTGGCTGGACGGCGGTGGCGGTACTTGCACCGGCATTTACGGGGCTCATCATCTACCTTCTGGTTCGTTCCGGCAATGTGCCGCTTAAATGCCCGGGCTGCAATGCCAGGGTGCGGGAGAGCTTCGTTCTATGCCCCTGCTGTGGGGCAAAGCTGCGGTACACGTGCTCTGGCTGCGGCCGCCCTGTAGAAGCGGAATGGAAATTGTGCCCAAACTGCGGCCGCCCTGTGGAGCGGGAGCCGGGGGTTACTCCGCCGGTTTACAGGAAGAGCAACGCTCTGAAATATGTCCTTGTTGCTGTCGGCGCTGCGCTTGTTCTGACGTTTGCGGTATCTCTGATATCTTTTACGCGGGTGGGCTCAAGCCAGATGGGAATGGTGTTTGCCCCTGCCTCTGATTACGAGGATTATTCGGAGGTCTCCATGTGGCTGAGCGGTGAAGGAGAAAGCCGTGTATATGCACTGAAATCCGTGAAAGAGGCGGACGGCAGTGTGACGACAAGATATCTTGTCGTCTGCCCGGAGATAGCGCGGAAAAGCCCGCCGGAGGTTGTGTCGTCAGAATCCGGTGCAGAAGCTGCTTCCGGACTGTTTTCCACTGATATAAAAGTTAACATAAATACTGAGACAGACTATGGGGTGTGGTATATAGAGTATACGGGCGACCGTGAGGCCGGCCTTAAGGTGATAATCGACGGGGATAAAACCGACTGTGAGATAATAACGACAGATTTTATAAAACAACCGGGAGAATAGCTGAAACTGCAGTGGCACAGAAAACTGTGTCAGGACAGTGCGGGACATAATTGGGTCGGTACGGCGGCAGCGGTGCCGCCCGGTTTTTGAAATTACATTAAGATAAAGCGCTGAAATTTATCTTCCTGTATGGCAATGTGGCAGAACTTATGATATAAAGTAGGTAGATGAGATGATAAGGGGGAAGCGCAATGCCTTTTGACATCAGGCTGATACCCATTTTAGCGATAACACTTTGCGTTGCAGTGGGAGTTCCGGCCATAGCGGGAGTATATGTCTATAATGACGCAAAGCAGAGGGATATGGATCCGCTTGTCTGGACACTTATAGCGGTGCTGATACCGGGCGGAATTATAGGAATCATTATTTATCTTGTGGGGCGTGACGATAATTACACATTGAGGTGTTACGCCTGCAAAACTGCTGTAGAAGAGCGGACGGTGACCTGCCCAGGCTGTGGGGCAAAGCTTCGGTATACGTGTCCGGAGTGCGGAAAGATAGTGGAGAGAACGTGGAAACTCTGCCCGGACTGCGGTGCGGTGACTGACAGAATGCAGGACGTTACACCGACGGTGAGACGAAAAGAAAAGTGCAGATTGCTGAGAGTCCTGTCGATAGTGGTGGGTACTGTGGCGGCGGTATCAGTTATAGCGCTGCTTGTTATGCTTGCAATAGATATATATTATCCTCCGCAGGAAACGATTACGGTAGAGGCTGTCCGGGAGGAGTACTTGCAGGAAAACCCGGAGGTCCATCAGTGGCTGGAAAGTGTGAAAACAATAGACGGAGGTATATGTGATCTCTATTGGTATGAGGATAAGGGGAGAGTACAGGAGACACACTATATAGTTGTCAGTCCGAGTATGCTGGATGATGATTTTTTAAATGCCGGAGTGCAGACGCCTGAAGCGGAAATAGGATTGGGACAGGCTGTGAAGATGTATCTGGACTCGGGGGAAGATTATGGCGTAATACATGTGACTTACACCGGCAAGGAGAGGGCGGAGCTTATTGTGTATTTGGACGGCAGACGTCAGGATTGCCGGGAGGAGCCGTATATGGAGAAAATGTTTGATTTGGAGCTGGAA
>CAJFTV010000012.1 GCA_904420055.1 Candidatus Alloscillospira gallinarum
GGAAAAAAGGTGAGAAATACATACCTGTATTTCTTCCACGGCGGACTTACAGTAGAAGTTTAAAAAAGTTGAAAAAACTGTTGCATTTTAATATAACGTGTGTTACAATCTTCTGTGCGTAATAAGAAGTAAGTGAAAGAGGTGAACATAAATGAAAGAAGGAATTCATCCCGATTACCAGCAGACCACTATAAGGTGTGCTTGTGGTGAGGTTATTGAAACGGGAAGCACAAAGAAGGACATTAAAGTAGAAATCTGTTCCAAGTGTCACCCCTTTTATACAGGCAAGCAGAAGTTGGTAGATACCAGCGGACGTGTTGATAAATTCAATAAGAAGTTTGGCCTGAAATAACCGAGTTAAACCCACACCTTTTGGTGTGGGTTTATTTTTGCCGTAAATTTGCTGCCTGACGGGAATACTAACAAAGATGGGCCGCCTCCGTTCAGGCTGAGGCTCGTTTTAAATGCCGTGTACGGTTGGCAGGATAATTCCGGATACGGTTTACGTGCACTTTCAGGAGGATATATGGAAAACATTGAAGTAGAAAAAGCCGTACTCGCGGGGCTTTCCGCTGACAGTATGGATATAAAGGACAGGTCCACGGAAGAGAGTATGGATGAGCTGGAGGCTCTTTTGGAGACTGCCGGAGGAGTTTCTGTTGGGCGTGTGCTGCAAAACCGGGCTGCCCCCGACCCCAGGACTTTTATTGGAGAGGGGAAGGTCCGGGAGATGAAGAGTGTGATTGACAGTGAAAAGTGCACCTTGGCGGTGTTTGACAATGAGCTCTCTCCCTCTCAGATGCGGGCTCTCAGCGATGACCTTGGAGTAAAAGTTTTGGACCGCTCGTCCCTGATACTGGATATCTTTGCCCAGCGCGCCAGGACTAAAGAGGGACGGCTGCAGGTAGAGCTTGCGCAGTACAAATATCTTCTGCCGCGTCTTACAGGCATGTGGAGCCACCTTGTGCGCCAGACATCGTCCTCCAGCCCCATAGGTACGAGGGGACCCGGAGAGACACAGCTTGAGACGGACAGGCGGCACATAAGGCGCAAAATATCAAAGCTTGAGGAAGAGCTCAGGGACGTCATGCGTATCCGCTCCACCCAGCGCCGCCGCCGAGAGAAAAACGGCATACCGGTTGTGGCACTTGTGGGGTACACGAATGCAGGTAAGTCAACTCTTTTAAACAGGCTTACAGATGCGGGAATACCGGCGGTAAACAGGCTTTTTGATACCCTTGATACGACAACAAGAAAAATGCGGATAAGCGATACACAGGAAATTTTGCTCTCCGATACTGTTGGGTTTATAAGAAAGCTGCCGCACCACCTTGTGGACGCCTTTAAGGCGACTTTGGAGGAACTTACATATGCGGATCTGCTTTTGCACGTAATAGACGCCTCAAACCCCAACTGGACCGAGCAGGCCGAGGTTGTTGAAAAATTGATAATCCAGCTTGGCGCACAGTCAACGCCGCGGCTGGACGTCTATAATAAATGCGATATGGCAGACAAAGCGGAGCTTCCCCTGGGAGAAAACGTGGTTAAAATATCTGCTGCCACGGGAGAGGGCGTTGAGGGGCTTTTGTCTGCCATTGAGAAAGTTCTTGACCGGGGAAAGCACAGGGCGGTGCTGCATCTGCCGTATTCAAGCGCGGGGCTCATAGAAATGCTTCACCGGGACGGAAATGTAATCAGGACTGACTATCAGGACGGATTTATAGAGGTTGAGGCTGTACTTCCCGGTGAGGTATACGGAAGAGTGAAAGAGTTTAAGTACGATGGCTGACGGGACGATTAAAGAGTACTATATCCCCACTGGCGTGGGTGACGCAGAGTTTACGGAAAAGCGCTCGCGTTTTATTGGCAGGACAGTGAATGTGAATTCTGAGGAAGAGGCCCGGAAGGTAATTGCAGAGGAGCGGCAGAAATACTACGACGCGCGGCACACATGCTGGTGCTATATCATAAGAGACGGAGGTATAATGCGCTATTCCGACGACGGGGAGCCACAGGGCACAGCTGGACAGCCGATGCTGGAGGTATTCCGGAGAAACGGCGTTGAGAACGTGTGCTGCACTGTGACAAGGTATTTCGGCGGTGTTCTTTTGGGAGCCGGTGGGCTTGTGCGGGCTTATTCCCACACGGCAAAGCTGTCTCTTGACGCAGCCGGGATTTCAGTTGTACGCATGTGGAAGGCCATTGAGTTGGAGTGCAGTTACAGTCAGTATGAGAGGGTTCTCCTTGAGACGGAAAATTATGGCGGAATAGTCGAAAATACTGATTTTGGAGCCGCGGTATTGCTGAGCGTGCTCATTCCGGAGCAAAAGGCAGAGGACTACATGCTGCGGCTTACAGATATGTCCGCCGGCACCATCTTTGCCATGGAAGCGGGAGACAGGTTTATGCCGGCGCCTTATAAGTTGCCGCTAAAAGCTGAATAGGATGGCGCGTGAGTATGCCATTTAACCACAGAGGGGTGTATGAACTGAACATGTTTATTCCTTTAATGCTTTGTTCCTCTAAGGCTTTGTATTTGATATAATTTATTACGAAGGAAAAAGCGTCACAAAGATTTGTGACGCTTTAAAAGATTATGGATTATTATAAAATTCGTTAAATCCTGTTATTAAGCTGCGGTCAACATGTCTTAGAATTTTATCTCGAAAGCGTTTATAACCGGCTTCCGAGTGCTCTACTATGACTTTACGACCGGATTTTGTTTTAACAACAATTCTCTCGGCTGGAGTATATCTCTCCTTCACTTGGCGCTGTACAGCTATAATATCGCTAAATGTAAAGCTGTATGGCTTTCTGAAAATAGAATAAACGGTAATGGCATCATTGTTTACAACAACCTTGAACATAGTTGTCTTTAAAATTAAAAATGTGCCAAGCCATATCATTCCTCCAAAAACGATGTAGAAAATAATGTGCGGTATTTCTTCGGAGAAGAATGTAAAGCCAATGATAAATATTACAAAAATAATATTACCAATTATACCGAGATATGCAACTATATTGGGCAATTTAACGACAAATTTATCAGCGGACATGCGCTTAGATGTTTTGATATTTTGGTTTCGTATGGCAGAGAATATAAGGCTGAGAGCGGCAGGTAAAAAGATTGCAAACAGGATTATAGATACTTTCATGTAGATTCTCCTTTTATGGCATGCACCAATATA
>CAJFTV010000013.1 GCA_904420055.1 Candidatus Alloscillospira gallinarum
ATATACCAACAAATTCCTGTACCCCTCCACAAGTCTGTCATAAAGTTCTATAACCTCCCTATAAGTCTCTTTCTTTTCAGAAGGTTCTCCTATCAGCGCACAGATGCTGATTTTCATTTTCTCTGCCATCTGCTCAATTGTATCCATGTTAGGATTACCAGTACCATTTAAATACTTTTGCAGTGATGACCGGGCAATTTGAAGTTCCTCAGCAAACGGATCAAGCTTCTTGCCATTTTCCGTCATGTAGTTTTTCAAATTTCTTGCCAAATTTTCTTTAATACTCATTTGAATATCCTCCTTTGAAGTTGATAAAAAGAGGATATATAATTTCTCGCTTTAATACATTAACAACATGAGTTAAATTGATATTTTTCGGTATAGAAATCCACAAAAACAATTCACCGCCTGTACACGGTCCATTGGAAACCCGGTAATATAAGCCTTACTATTTCGTTTGTACCTGTCCAATTACGCTTTAAATACACTTCACATCTTTTGTCAACAGGTAATTTTGTGCTTTCATCTACAAAGAACACCGCAGTATTTTGCCGCCGACGTACTCTGAAACACAGCTCTTTTACAAATTTTCCTCAAAACTCTTACAGCAAACACACTTGCTATTTAAATTTATAAGCGTTATAATGAAAATATTAATTAAACTCTGTGTTTCCGATTACGGATTTAGGATATTAAAGAAATATACCTATAAATACACAGATACGACCAAATTTGAAGTCGAAGGAAAAACTTATGGAACGTTTTAAGAAAATTTATCAGCAGGGCGTTATTGATGTGGTTGAAATTTGGTTGGACACAGAGACCGGCGTAAATTATATTTTTCACAGAAACGGGAACGCAGCGGGCTTTACTCCGTTACTGGACAGCGAGGGGAAACCGATAGTAACGCTGTAAATGTGCCCTTGCTTATTACACAGAACACAAGAGAAGATTTGAAGAATATGTACAAACAATTAAATGGACGGGAGCTTGTATTACAGGCTGAGAGGAAGGTATGACCTTCGACCGATAACCTGATTTGGATAATGCCAACGTAGGGACACCTGGTTATATTGTATTTAAAGCGGGAAACTACCATGTCGGCAGTTTCCCGCTTTTTGTATTATCTGGAGGTGACTTAAAAATGGTAAAAGTCAACGGAGAGGAAATTGATATCGCCGGAAAGACCCTTTCGGAATACCTCAGCTCTGCAAACTTCGATATGCAGAGAATTGCCGTGGAGCGTAACGGGGATATCGTCCCCAGAGCGCAGTACGACAAAACCACGCTTGCAGACGGCGACAGCGTGGAAGTAGTCAGCTTTGTGGGGGGCGGATAACATGGCTCCCACAGAGGAAGAGATGATAAGAGCTCTGGAGGAGAGACACGGACATGACCTTTATTGCCGTTTTTCCCGGGCTTCAGTTGCCGTCTGCGGACTGGGGGGGCTCGGCTCAAACATAGCCGTCTCTCTGGCCCGGGCGGGTGTGGGAAGGTTAATTCTAATCGACTTTGACCGGGTGGACATAACAAACCTGCACCGTCAGCAGTACAAGGCATCTCAGGTGGGCATGTACAAGACAGACGCCCTATATGAAAACCTTATGGAAATTTCACCTTATGGAAATTTTCAGACACACACGGCACGTATTACAGAAGACAATACAAAAAGTATGCTGCAAGATGCGGACATAATCTGCGAGGCGCTTGACAGCGCCGAATGCAAGGCAACACTTGCAAATACCGTTTTGGAGACAATGCCGGAAAAGTATCTAATAGCGTCCTCCGGCATGGCCGGTCTCTACAGCGCAAACAGCATAAAAACCCGAAAGGTATCCGGGCGCTTTTACCTCTGCGGCGACGGCACAAGCGGTATTGAGGACGGCATTGGGCTTGTGTCCTCCCGGGTTATGCTCTGCGCCGCTCACGCCGCGCACATGGTCCTGCGCATACTTGCAGGCGAACTTGAACCTTAGAGAAAGAAGGAACACAAAAATGAACAGCGACAAACTTATTATCGGAGGGCACGAGTTTAGCTCCCGCTTTATTCTCGGCTCAGGCAAATACTCCTTAAATCTAATTGAAGCGGCGGTAAAATATGCCGGCGCGGAAATTATCACTTTAGCCGTCCGCCGGGCAAACACCAGCGAAAGGGAAAATATTTTAGACTTTATTCCAAAGGGAGTCACCCTTCTGCCCAACACCAGCGGCGCGAGAACCGCCGATGAAGCCGTCCGTATTGCGCGCCTTGCGAGAGAGCTTGGCTGCGGAGACTTTGTAAAAATTGAGATTATGCGCGATTCAAAATACCTCCTCCCGGATAATTATGAAACTGTAAAAGCCACGGAGGTTCTGGCGAAAGAGGGCTTTGTGGTCATGCCGTATATGTATCCTGACCTAAACGCCGCCCGTGACCTGGCAAATGCCGGAGCGGCAACAATCATGCCTCTGGCCTCGCCCATCGGCTCCAACAAGGGCCTTGCCACACGGGATTTTATTCAGATTCTTATCGACGAAATTGACCTTCCCATTATAGTAGACGCGGGTATTGGCCGCCCCTCCCAGGCCTGCGAGGCCATGGAGATGGGCGCGGCGGCAATTATGGCAAACACCGCCCTTGCCACCTCCGGAGACCTGCCCATGATGGCTTCGGCTTTCCGCAAGGCGATTGAGGCGGGGCGTGAGGCATATCTCTCGGGACTTGGCCGGGTGCTGACCCGCGGGGCCTCAGCCTCTGACCCGCTTACGGGATTTCTGCGTGACTGAGGGGGATAGCTTTATGGAAAACCAGTTTTTTGTAGATTCAGAATACCTCTCACCTGCGGCGCTGGAGAAAAAGCACCGGCTTGAGACAGACCCCTCATACAGAAAAAACCACATGGAATATCTGCCCGGTATGGAAATAATTAAGTCAGACGTCTGTGCAAATGTTATGGGACATGTAAACTCCTACGATTACACAAAATACACAGCCAGAGACGTCCGGTCGGCGCTGGAGCACGAGACATGTTCCATTGAGGACTTTAAGGCACTTTTATCCCCCGCGGCCGAGCCCTTTTTAGAGCAGATGGCCCAGCGCGCCCGGCTTGAGACGAGCAGGCACTTCGGCAACACCGTATACCTGTTTACCCCACTCTACATCGCCAATTACTGCGAAAACTACTGTGTCTACTGTGGATTTAACTGTTACAACCACATAAACCGCATGAAACTGACCCCGGAGCAGATTGAACATGAGATGAAAGTCATAGCCGACAGCGGAATGGAGGAAATACTCATTCTCACCGGTGAGAGCCGCGGCCAGAGTGATGTGAAATACATCGGCGAGGCCTGCAAGCTGGCCAGAAAATACTTTCGCATGGTGGGTCTTGAGGTATACCCCGTAAACACGGACGAATACCGCTATCTCCACGAGTGCGGCGCAGACTATGTGACGGTCTTTCAGGAGACATATGACACGGAAAAATACGAAAAGCTCCACCTGTTCGGCCACAAAAGAGTGTGGCCCTACCGCTTTGACGCTCAGGAGCGCGCCCTTATGGGCGGTATGCGCGGTGTGGCGTTTTCGGCCCTGCTTGGTCTCTCGGATTTCCGCCGGGACGCCCTCGCCAGTGCCTTGCACGTCTACTATCTCCAGCGGAAATACCCGTATGCGGAAATGTCCCTCTCATGTCCGCGTCTGCGTCCAATCATAAACAACGACAAGATAAATCCCCTTGACGTGGGAGAGAAACAGCTCTGCCAGATTCTCTGCGCCTACCGCATCTTCCTCCCCTTTGTGGGAATTACCGTATCCTCCCGTGAGAGCGCCCGGTTCCGCAACGGCATTGTGAAAATTGCAGCTACAAAGGTTTCCGCCGGCGTCTCCACGGGAATAGGCGACCACGAGAAGAAATACAGCGGAGTTGAACAGGACGGCAGCACCGGCGACGAGCAGTTTGAAATAGACGACAGCCGCAGTCTCGATACTATGTACCGCGACATTGCCGGCGAGGGGCTGCAGCCCGTTTTAAACGACTATCTGTATGTCTGATATCATCGTATTTACAAACAGGGTGCTCTGCGCAGAGCCTCTGCTCGACAGAATTGAAAAAATCTCCCGTTCAGGCGTCCGCGGTATTGTCCTCCGGGAAAAGGACTTAAATGAGGAGGAATACACGACCCTCGCCACGGCGGCCATTGAAATCTGCCGCAGGCACAAAACCACCTGTATTCTCCACGGATTTTCCCGTATTGCGGCCAGTCTGGGCTGCCGGTCTGTCCACATGCCGCTTCCGGCACTGCGCTCTCTGTCCTGTGAGGAGCGGAAATTTTTCAGGGTTCTCGGCGCTTCATGCCACTCTCAGGCTGAGGCTGTAGAGGCCGAAAAGCTCGGGTGCACTTATATAACCGCCGGACATATCTTTGATACCGACTGTAAAAAGGGACTTCCGGGGCGGGGCATTGAGTTCCTGCACCGAGTGTGTGAAAGCGTGTCAATCCCGGTTTACGCCATCGGCGGCATAAGCGCCGGCAACATAGCCGATGTGCGCAGTGCGGGGGCCGCAGGCGTCTGCGTCATGAGCGGCGCAATGACCTGCCGGGACATTGAAAAATATTTAGGAGAACTGAAATGAAATTTTCAAGAGAGATGCTCACCCTCTACGCCGTTACCGACAGGAGCTGGACGGGCACCACAACACTGTATAAGCAGGTGGAGGCAGCTCTTCAAGGAGGCGTCACATTAGTTCAGCTCCGGGAGAAAACACTCACTGATGAGCAGTTCATCAGCGAGGCGCTTCAGATAAAAGAGCTGTGCCACAGGTACGGCGTGCCGCTGATTATAAATGACAGGCTGGATGTGGCTGTAAAAGCCGGAGCGGACGGCATACACGTGGGAATTGAGGACACGCCAGTCCAAAATATAAGGAAATCCATGGGTGCGGAATTTATTATCGGAGCCACCGCCAAGACTTTATCTCAGGCCCGTAAGGCTCAGGAAGCGGGTGCAGACTATCTTGGTGTCGGAGCGGTTTTCCCCTCTCCTACCAAGAAAAACGCCATACGAATTACTCCTGAAATTCTCCGGGAGATATGCACCTCCGTCACTATCCCCGCCGTGGCAATAGGAGGCATTGACTTAAATAATATTGCCGAACTGAAAGGCTGCGGTATATCCGGTGTTGCCGCCGTCTCGGCAATTTTCGGTGCGGAGGACATAAAATCCGCGTCAGAGCTAATGTATGAGAGAGCCAGAGCGGTAATCTCTGCAGACAGGACACTTAACAAATAAGGCTATAAATCCAAGCGGCAGACCGGGGGCACCACTCTCTGCCGCTATATAAAAATAATGCGGTTAAAAGAAAAGAGGTAGCTATATGAAAACAGCATTATCAATCGCAGGAAGTGATTCCTGCGGAGGCGCCGGCATTCAGGCAGATATTAAAACTATGACGATGAATGGTGTTTACGCCATGAGTGCGGTTACTGCGCTCACGGCACAGAACACAACCGGCGTTTTTGGAATTTCGGAGGCAACTCCGGAATTTCTGAGAGAACAGATTGACGCCGTGTTTGAGGATATTTTCCCCGACGCGGTAAAAATCGGCATGGTCTCCTCGGCAGAGCTTATAAGAGTTATCGCCGGGAGGCTCCGGCATTACAGGGCGCACAATATTGTGGTTGACCCCGTAATGGTGTCAACCTCGGGAGCGCGTCTTTTAAAACCTGACGCGGCGGCAGTCCTGTCGGAGGAGCTTCTGCCCCTGGCCGACCTTGCAACGCCGAACATTCCGGAGGCGGAAATACTGTCGGGAATGTCCGTTTCCAGCAAAGAAGATATGATAAAGGCGGCGGAAAAAATACACCGCGCATTCGGCTGTGCCGTACTCTTAAAGGGGGGCCACAGCGCAGGCAATGCCGATGACCTGTTATATTCAGACGGCATGCCCCGGTGGTTTGAAAGCAGGCGCATATTAAACCCCAATACCCACGGCACGGGCTGCACCCTATCCTCCGCCATAGTCTCAAATCTCGCAAAGGGCTTTGACCTGTATGAGTCCGTAAAAAGGGCCAAGGAATACGTGTCCGGAGCTCTTTTGGCAATGCTCGACCTGGGCCGGGGCTCCGGTCCCATGAATCACAGCTTCGACCTTAAAAGTCGCTTTGCACAAATGGCCGAATAACTTTTTGCTTTGAAAGGAAACAGAAAATGAGAAACTATACAACACAGATGGACGCCGCCAGACGCGGCATTATAACTCCGGAAATGAAGGCCGTTGCCGCGAAGGAATACCGAACCGAGGAGGAAATCCGCGACCTTGTTTCAAAAGGGCAGGTGGCAATCTGCGCCAACCGGCTACACACCTGCATAGACCCCAACGGAGTAGGCTCCATGCTCCGGACAAAGATAAATGTTAATCTTGGCGTCTCCCGCGACTGCAAGGACTATGACATTGAAATGCAGAAGGTCATGGCCGCGGTAAATATGGGAGCTGAGGCAATTATGGACCTGTCCTCCCATGGCAACACACAGCCGTTCCGCCGCAAGCTGGTACAGGAGTGCCCCGCCATGATTGGCACCGTCCCGGTCTACGACAGCGTAATTCACTACCAGCGAGACCTCGCCACCCTCACCGCAAAAGATTTTATCGACGTTATCCGTCTCCACGCAGAGGACGGCGTGGATTTTGTCACCCTGCACTGCGGTATCACCCGCAAGACCATAGAACAGATAAAAAAACACAAGAGAAAGATGAACATCGTCTCACGCGGCGGCTCCCTCGTCTTTGCGTGGATGAGCATGACCGGAGAGGAAAATCCCTTTTATGAGTACTTTGATGATATACTGGACATCTGCCGTGAATACGATGTGACAATCTCTCTGGGCGACGCCTGCCGTCCGGGCTGCCTTGCCGACGGCAGCGACGTCTGCCAGATTGAGGAGCTCGTCCGCCTGGGTGAACTTACAAAACGAGCCTGGGAAAAGGACGTTCAGGTGATGGTAGAGGGTCCCGGCCACATGCCCATGGACCAGATTGAGGCAAACATGAAGCTCCAGCAGACAATATGCATGGGCGCACCGTTCTATGTCCTGGGTCCCATCGTCACGGATATCGCTCCGGGATACGACCACATAACCTCAGCAATAGGAGGCGCCATTGCCGCCTCTGCCGGCGCGGCATTTTTATGCTACGTTACACCGGCTGAGCATCTGGCCCTACCCAATGTGGACGACGTAAAGCAGGGCATTATCGCCTCCAAAATTGCGGCTCACGCCGCCGACATCGCAAAGAAAATTCCCCACGCGATGGACATTGACAACGCAATGGCTGACGCCCGGCGTACATTTGATTGGGAAAAGCAATGGGAGTGCTCCCTTGACCCTGAAACTGCAAAAAAAATCCGCGACAGCCGCGCACCGGAGCACGAGGACAGCTGTTCCATGTGCGGCAAGTTCTGTGCCGTGCGGAGCATGAACAAGGCTTTAAACGGAGAGTATATCGACATATTATAACTGCATATAAAAGAGTGCCGGGAACTCAGTTTTAGAGCTCCCGGCGTTTTTGTATTATCAACTCATATTTTCCTCAAAGATTTCCCTTACAGCAAACAGCATGGCCAACATCAAAACCATCACTTCCCTGCAGCCTTCTATCAGTCTTGCCTTGCCCTCCGCTTCGTCTCCTCCCCTATTAATTCCGCTCCCTATAATCTCAAATACGTTTGTCCCCGTTCTTTTAGCTATATGCTCTATCGTCTCTACACTTGGATTGCCTTCACCCTTTATATATTTTGCAGCGACAAACGGGCCACCTGTAATTGTTCCGAAAGCTCCTCCAACGTCTTATTCTCCCTCTCCATGTAGCACTTTAAATACTCTCCCATGTTTTCTCTGATACCCATTTGTAAATATCCTCCTTTGTTTTATTTTTACAAAAAGAGAATATATAATTTCCTTTTTTCAATATAGTAACAGAAATTACTTATTCAAAAAAAGAACTATTTTTTCACACTCAGCATGACGTTTATACACTCATTTCCAGAGCATAAGCTGCCCTGTTACAGCTCCGGTTATGGGAATTAAAGTGCTCCGTCCCGCCGACAAAATTAAGCCTGTATTATCCATAACGCGCAATAAACTTCTCAGATTTATATCTTTTACCTATCATGCCAAATGCATATTACACAGCTTTATTCTTGTTGACAAAATTTTCACGTTGTGCTATCTTAGGTTTAACTTAATATTGCTGTAAGTTGCGAGAGCATTAATAGAGAAGCCGGTGGAAATCCGGCACGATCCCGTCACTGTGCAGGCAGAGCGAAATGCAATATGTCACTGCGTTTTACAACGCGGGAAGGCGCATTTTGTGTTGACGCCAAGTCAGGAGAACTGCTTACAGCCGCTTTAAAATGGTGACTCTTGCGAGAGACGGGAGTGGCTTTTTGTTGTGTTATGCAATAATTCTGCCTTGGAGTCTGTTTTACAGGCTCCATTTTTTGTTCTCCATTTTCTTCGCCCCTGTCACTTCCTTGCTTGTCCTGAGATGGCGTCGCCATTTCAAATATATTACCGAAAGGAAGAAATACACTATGAAGAAAATCTTATCCCTCTTAATCGCCGCAGCAATGCTGCTTACAATGCTTACCGGCTGCGGCAGCAGCCCCAGCGGAGACAACTCCGACGGCAGCATTTCTCAGTCCGGGAACAGCGAACCCGAGGCAAATAGTGCTGATGACCACTACCCTGTTACAATCAAGAACGTAAACTTCGCTCTTGAGGAAACAGAGTTCACATATGAAAAGGCGCCTGAGCGCGTTATAACCTTCTGGGACAACTCACTTGAAACCATGCTGGCGCTTGGACTTGGTGATAAAATAATCATGGCCGTCGGCGTGAATGAAGAGGGTATTCTCCCCGAACTCAAAGAAGAATATGCGCGCATAAAGGAAAACTTTGAATTTTACAACGACTTTACAGATTCTAACGCTGCGCTGAGCAAAGAAACGGCCATAATGATGGAGCCTGACTTTATCCTTGCCTGGAAATCTTCTTTTAACGACAAAACTTTGCAGGACACTACATATTGGAATGAAAAGGGAGTCGGTACTTACATCGCCCTGAACTCCAACGATGTAAGCGAGTACAGGACGCTGGAAAACGAGTACACAGACATTCTCAACATTGGCAAAATCTTCAATGTTGAAGACAGGGCAAACGAGATAGTGGACGAGCTCAAAGCAGAGGTAGAGCGCGTTACCTCCGCCACCGCCGGACAGGAGAATAAAACCGTGCTGGTAATTGAATTTCTCGGTGACTCCATAGTAAATTACGGCGAGACCATGCTCGCCGGCGATATGGTAAAGGCAATGGGCGGAGACCTTCTCGACGCTCCCAGCGATTTGGGCAAAGAGGACATCATAAACCTCAACCCCGACGTACTCCTTGTCATAGGAGATACAGAGGAAGCCGCAGCCAAGATAACAGAAGACCCCGGATTTGCAAGTCTACAGGCAGTACAGAACAGCAATGTGTACAATCTCCCATTAAGCTATGTATACACAAGCGGAGTCCGCACAATCTACGGCCTCAACACCATAGGCGCTGCACTCTATCCTGACCTGTACGCTGATTAATTATGAAGCAGAGACAAAGACTTCTTCAGACAAGCCGCCCGGCGTTTTGGATATCACTGTTGGTGCTCCTGGGTTTTCTTGTATTCTCGCTTTTATTTGCGGTATCCATCGGTTCCGTGCGAATCCCCATAGGAGACGTATACGGCGTAATCATAGAGAACATAAAAAACTGGTTTATCCATCTCTTCACCGGTGAACCGTTTTCCTTTGCCGGTGGTACAGTTGGCGATGTGGTATGGTTTATCCGCCTGCCAAGGCTAATACTCGCCCTTGCAATCGGCGTCGGTCTTTCGGTGTGCGGCGTAATTATGCAGGCAGTCGTCAAAAATCCGCTGGCAGAGCCGTATGTTCTGGGAATATCCTCCGGCGCATCTCTTGGCGCCACCTCAGCGATACTTTTGGGCATAGGCACGGCCCTCGGCTCCAACTTTGTGGGTATCATGGCGTGCATCGGTGCGTTTATCATTTCTGTTGGCGTTGTGGGCATTTCCAACATCGGCGGAAAGTCGAACTCCGTGAAGCTGCTCCTTGCCGGAATGGCGCTGAGCGCTGTGTGCAGTGCATTTTCAAACCTGATTATCTACTTCGCCCACGACAAAGAGGGAATTGAAAGCATTACCTACTGGATGATGGGCAGTATGGCCGGGGCAAGCTGGTCAAAAATCGCGGTCGCGCTGCCGATATCTTTTATAGGGACTCTGTTTTTCCTGTCCCAGTGCCGGACACTCAACCTCATGCTTCTGGGCGACGAGACGGCGATAACTCTTGGAAAGGACCTGCACCGCTGGCGGCAGCTTTATCTGCTTGTGTCCGCCGCAATTGTCGGAATTGCCGTTTATTCCGCGGGAATGATAGGTTTTGTAGGGCTTGTCGTTCCCCACGTAATGCGTATGCTCTATGGAACTGACCACCGACGGCTGCTGCCGGCCTCCGCTCTCGCCGGGGCAATACTGCTTGTCTGGGCTGACATCGGCTGCCGGGTGCTCATTCCCGGTATGGAGCTGCCAATCGGCCTGCTCACTTCGATAATAGGCGCACCCTGCTTTATCTATCTGATGGTGCGAAAACGGTACGGATTTGGAGGCGGTGATTAATGAAAATAGATATTTCCGACGTGAAGGCTGTCCTTGGGGGGAGCACTATTATAGAAAACATAGACATGTCAGCAAACGGAAACGAGCTCATCGGCATAATAGGCCCAAACGGCAGCGGAAAAAGCACCCTGCTAAAGTGTATTTACAGGACACTGAAACCTGCGGCAGGCGCAATAATGCTGGACAACACTCTCCTGAGCGATATTCCCGTCAAGGACTCCGCTAAAAAAGTCTCCGTTGTCGCACAACACAACTTCTATAACTTTGAATTTTCAGTTGAGGAAGTCGTACTGATGGGCAGGTCCCCGTACAAAAAAGCGCTGGAGCGCGACAACGCCGACGACTACCGTATTGTGCGGGAATCGCTTGAACAGGTCGGCATGTCCGGATTTGCCCACCGCAGCTTCTTCACACTCTCCGGAGGAGAACAGCAGCGCGTCATTATGGCAAGGGCTCTCGCCCAGCAAACTCCATGTCTCATATTGGACGAGCCAACAAATCACCTTGACATTAAATATCAGCTTCAGCTTATGGACATAATAAAGAGTCTTGACAAAACCGTTATCTCGGCAATACACGACCTGAACATAGCGGCAATGTACTGTGACAGAATATATGTTATGAAACACGGCTCCGTAGTGGCCGCAGGTACGCCGGACGAGGTTCTGACAGAAGAGCTGATTGGCGACGTGTACGAAGTGCCGGCCCA
>CAJFTV010000014.1 GCA_904420055.1 Candidatus Alloscillospira gallinarum
TAGGGGTCGGCGTTGCCGTAGTGTGGAACCTCGTTTAAAATCTTCTGGCGCAGGGGTTCATAGCCCTCCCAGTTGGCAATCCACGCGTCGTATAGCTCACGGGTGGTACAGAGCTTTTTGTCAAAGCACATGTATTTTATCGTAGTGAGGGAGTCCGCCAGGGTAGCGAGACCGGTGGCTGTACCGCCGAATGAATTGTACTTTGCGCCGCCCTGTACTACGTCGCGTCCGTTTTCCATGCAGCCCTCAACCGAGATTGAGATAATCGGCTGCGGGGCAAAAAAGCTGGAGAGGTACTCTGCATAGTTGTTTGTGGAGATGAACAGGCGCATAACATGGCGGCCCATCTTTGCCACGGCGTCCCTGACCTGTTCAATATTTGTCATGTTGTAGAGGTAATCGGTGGTAACAGAGGCCTGTTCCCCGTTAAAGGGGTTGATGCCGTTGTTTATAGCCATATTGAATATGCTGCCCCACCATACGCTGGCGTGAGGCGGGTGCATTCCGTTGGGGGCGGGGTAATCGTTGCCGCAGCCCACAATCTCCTGACAGCCGATTATGCCGTAATCTCTGGCGTCGTGGAGGTCAAAATCAACCTCTTCGATGAGCGAGGGGATAATGACCTCGTCGTTCTGGTAGAGTGGCAGACCGCCCACGAGCTTTGACGTGGCAATGGCGCACTCCCAGAGCTTGTCGGGGCTGTTTTTATTGAAGCGCAGAGAGATGGTCGGGTCGTGGAGCTTTAAGCGGCCCACAGTCTCAAGCACCATGTAGGTGACGGGATTTGTGGCGTCTTCGCCCGTGTCGGGGTCAACGCCGCCCAGCGTGGTGTGCTGGTACGTGTTGCCTATTCCGGTTGTGCTGACAAGCTTTGCCGGTCCTGCGCCGTAGAAGCAGTTGGCCTTGAGGAAAAATGCGTCTACAATCTCCTGGGCATACTCCATTGTAATCCGGCCCTCTTCAAGGTCTTTTTTGAGGTAGGGCCATGTGTACTGGTCAAAGCGGCCCAGCGCCGGGGAGGGGAACAGGCACTCAATCTGCAGCATAACCTGGTACATCATGGTGCCCTGAACAGCCTCCCAGAAGGTGCGGGCGGGATAGAGGGAGAGGTGCTGAAGGCCGTCGGCCATCATCTCAAGCTCCGCCCTGCGTTTTGGGTCGGCGCACTCTTTCGCCTTGTCGGCGCAGGCCTTGGCGTAGCGCCCGACGAGAGTTATGCAGCCCTCGCATGTGATGGCCGCGGCCTTGTAGAACATGTATTTGTCCATATCCTCACCCATGAGGTTGCCGTAATGCAGGTCGAGCCATGTCTGTGCCTCGTCTAAAATGGACTTGTAGCCTCGGTCAATTATCTTCTTATACCCGGCGATAAGGTGACCGGCGGGCAGGGAGATAAGGCCCATTCCACCGTCCACATAGCTGGAGACATTCAGGCGCTTCAGCTCCTCGTGATGCTCCGGCTGCCATGCGTCGGCCATTGTGCCGACCTTTCTTGATTTCCAGAATTCCATTGAATCCCGGATTATCTCATAGTCCTCGGGACTGATTACGTGCTTAATCTCTTCGCCGTCAGGGTTGTGGTAAAGCCCGTCCTCGCCGATTTTCCACTCGCCGTTCATAATTGGCTCAACAATCCAGTCGGTTACGCCCCATTCAGGGTACTGAGGGCTGGAGAAAAAATGAGGGCCCTTGCAGCCGACAATGAGCTCATCGTCACCTACCCAGACGCTGATTTTTTCGCACAGTGCCTTAAAGGCGAGTGAGCGCTGGATAATGGGGACCACATGGTCGTATTTTTTATACACCTCGGTGATTATCTGCGTTCTCTCCGCGTCATTGTAAATTACGCGGTCACGGATTTTTTCCCGCATATTAAGAATGCGGTCGGTTGCAGGTGAAAACTCGTACATGTATACTCCTCCTTTATTTAACTACCTTATATTTTCCGAAAAAATACTGATACTTTTATTATATATGCAAAAAACTGAGCTGTCCACAGCGAAATGTCCGGCGTTTTGTAAAAAAAGTGTGTAGTTTGTGTGGGAGCACGGCAAAGGCGATTGTCAAAACACGGTGAAAAATGTATAATGTCAGCACACTCAGAAAGGGGCTATTTGGGATATGATAGAGCTCAATATAGTGATAGATGAAGTTGAATATGAGGCCTTAAGCGCGCTTTTAACTCCGGTGATAGAGAGGCAGATGGCCGAGGGAAAAATACCCGCCTGGGCAAAGCTTCTGTTTTTAGGCAGGGGCGTAAATGAGGAGAGCGTCGCGGGGTTTTTAAGGAAGCTGCCGGCCGGTGTTAAGGACAAAATGGCCGCCGGGCAGGTAAACGCCAATCGTGAAAAGGCAGGCGGCGTAATTGAAAAATTTGCGCTTGACAACGGGATAAAGCTGAAAGTTAAGAGCGTCACGGCAAAGGCCGTGTAACAGACGGGGGATAAGAATGGATTACATTGCAGTTATAGGCGCCGTGTTCATGGATATAAAAGGTGTGCCCTTTGGAAAGTATGACAGCCGGGGTACAAACCTGGGAAAAATCGGTTTTCACCACGGCGGTGTCAGCAGGAATATTGCGGAAAACCTTGGCAATATTGGACTTGGAGTAAAATTTGTGTCAATGGCGGATAAAACGCCCATGGGGGACGAGGTACTGGGGCGGCTACAGAGTGCGGGAGTGGACACAAGCTGTGTCGCAAGGACAGATAGCGGCGGGATAGGAATGTGGCTTGCGGTGCTGGACGAGACGGGCGACCTTGCCGGGAGCATATCCCAGCCGCCGGATATGACGGCGCTGTCCGGCCTGTTTGACGATAAAGGCGACGAGATTATCCGCAATTCAGTAGGCGTGGCGCTTGAGATAGACATAAGCAGGGATATATCTGAAAAAGTATTCCGCACTGCTGAGAAATACGGAAAAAAGGTATATGCCATGGTGGGGAATATGGGGGTAATACTGTCCTGTCCGGAGCTTTTGGAAAAAACGGACTGTTTTATCTGCAACGAGATAGAAGCCGGGCGGCTCTTCGGGGAGAATATGGAGTACATGCCGCCGAAAAAAGTGCTGAAGGCGGCCCGTGCCGGGGCAGAAAGACTGCGCATACCGGCGGTTATAGTGACTCTTGGCGCCGGCGGCGCGGTGTACTATGACGCGCGTGAAAACACAGAGGGTATTGAAAAGGCACAGCCGGCACGGATTGTGGACACCACCGGCGCGGGAGACGCATTTTTTGCGGCCGCCGTGGGCAGCCTTATACGAGGGGGCTCCATAGACAAGGCGGTGAGGGCCGGGACAAGGCTTGCGGCAATGACAATAAGCTCTATGGAGAGCTCCTGCCCCAAAACAGACAGCTTTTTTAGCGGAGGACAAGATGAGAGAGACATTTACAACCACAGTTCCTGACAGCGCGGGGGTTTTAAACCGGGCGGCAAAGTGCATATGTGAAAACGGCGGAAATATCACGCGACTGAGCTACAACAGGGCAATTGACCTGCATACCATGTTTATTGAGGTGGAGGCGGATGCAGAGCGCCTTGACAGAATAAAGGAGGAGCTTAAAAAGCTGGGATATTTAAGCGGCAGCGAGTACGACGGACGTGTACTGCTGCTGGAGTTCACAATAGAGGACGAGCCGGGGAAAATGCTCCCCATGACACAGCTCATGGAGGAATATGATTTTAATATCTCATACATAAATTCCATGGGAGACGGGTCGGGGTATCAGAAAATGAAATTCGGCATTTTTGTTGAGAACCCGGAAAAAGTATCGAGGTTTTTAAATGACGCGTCAAAAATCTGCAACGTCAGGACACTGGACTACGACAGCAGCGAGAAAATACTTGACAACACAGTATTTTATGTGTCGTTTGCCGACTATGTGGCGAAGAAAATGGGGCTTTCCCATGAGGTGCAGAGGGACATAATTATTAATTCAAATCTCATAATGCAGCGGACCGACGAGGAGAACAACTCGCCGTACAAGACGTTTGAGTATATCGGAAAGTTTGCTGAATACGTTAACCGGTACAAGGGGGAGAACTTTTCTCCCCGTATTGCGCGTTATGAGCTGAAAGGGGTAAATATCCTGCTTATAGAGCCCCAGTGCGGCAGCAATACATGCGTAATTGAGAAAGACGGGAAACTGCTTTTTGCAGACAGCGGATTTCGCTGTTATAAAGAGGAGACGCTCCGCGTCCTGCGTGAGCAAATACCGGGATTTGACCGTATGAGAAAATATGAGCTGCTCACCCACCCGGACGTTGACCACTGCGGACTGTGGGACATATTTGACAAAGTGTATGTAAGTCTTAAATCCTATGAGAATTACCGTCTTGAAAATGCCGGGGAGAGCAATTTAAGAGAGATAAACCCGGTTCATCTGCCCTACATAAGGCTGAGTAAGCTCCTTACAGGGTATGAGATACCTGCGACAAGTAATATGGAGGTAATCGGCGGCACGCTCGAAGAGCTTAAAGAGCCCCTTGAGCACATAGGATATGTGAATTTTGAGGGGCTTGAGTTTAAAGTGTATGAGGGCGCCTGCGGCCACACACACGGTGAGATTATATGCATAGAGGAGAGCCTTAAAATCGCGTTTACAGGGGACATTTACGTAAATATAAAGGGATTTTCACCAGAACAGGCGGAGTTTAACAGGGTAGCCCCATATCTCATGTCATCGGTGGATCAGCACCCGAAGATTGCGGCGCTGGAGCGTGAGGAATTTTTAAAGCTTCTCACACCGGGAAAATGGCTCGTATTCGGCGGGCACGGATTGCCGAAGGAAGTTATTGTGGAATAAACTGAACCCCGGTATCTCAGCGAGATACCGGGGAAGTTTTAGTTTGGAAGAGACGCGGCAAAACTGCCGCTTGCGTATCCAAATTCTGCTGTTTATTTGTTTTCGTCTCTGCCGTGTCTGTGGCCGCCGTTTCCGGAACTGTTTTCACTCCCATGTCCGTTTCCCTGACCGCCGCTTGTGATTTCTCCTGAAGCTGCCCCATCTGTCAGGGAGGAGATAAGGTCACGTATCTCTCTCATTGTCATGTCCTGAACGTCCTGCGGAGTTGTGTCCGGGGATAGGGACTTAAGTTTCAGGAACGCCATGTATTTGCCGTATGACAGGCCGCACTCGTGGGCGCCTTCCACCTCTTCCTGTGTCGCGGAGTAACAATAGGTGCTGCCGCTTCCCTCCGTATATTTTCTGACGTACTCCTCTATATTGCCGCTCTGCCCCCCGCCTGCGCCGCAGCTTACAACTGTAACCGACATGATTTCTCCTTCGGAAAGGTATTCTGCCACATCGGAGCTGGAGAATATTTTTTCCAGTGCATTTTCATAATCCATGAATTGTATGTCCAGAGAAGCGGCGAGGGCACGTCCGTCCTCGTTGTAGCCCTCCAGTGAGATTACCTTGTTAAATCTGTTGACACCGAGCTCGACGGAGGGATTTATGTCTATGCTGATAACCGATGTTTCGGTAAAATACAGCTTATACCCACCAAAGCCCATGAAAATGAGCAAAACGCATATGAGAGCGGGCAAAAGCTTTTGAGCCGTTCTGTGGCGGTGCGCCTTAGCAGTTTTAACAGCTAAAAACTCCTTTGTGCCGGATTTCAGGCTCTCCTCGGCATGAATTCTGTCAAAGGTATCTTTAATAATGTTATTCTCCATATGCGTCACCTCCAAGCTTTTCCCTCAACATCTGTTTTGCGCGGTTTAGAAGGGTATAGACAGTATTTACGTTTTTTCTGAGGATTTTTCCGATTTCCGGTGCGGTGTACCCCTCGTAATAATGCAGGTATACCGCCTGCCTGTATTTCAGGGGCAGTGACAGCACCGCCTCAAGCACATGCCTGTTGTCCGGCGGCATATCGGCCGCCTGGGGAGCAAGTTCATCTATTGACACGGTACGGCTGCGGAAGAAGCTTTTTATCAGGTCTTTGCACGCATTAGTTGTCACGCGGATAAACCAGGCACGTTCATGTTCTTCGTTTTCAAAGGAAACGGGGCTAAGGACATACTTCAAAAATACAGTTTGAAATATGTCCTCGGTGTCGGCGTAGTTTTTTAAGTGTATCATGCAAATCCGCCTGACGGTATCAGAATACCGCTGAATAGCGCGGTTTGTCTCCTGTTCGCTCCGCATATAAATCCCCGTCTTGTCTTTTATTTGTCAAATCCTCTGCGGAGGCAGGCACCCCTGCCTCCGCAGCTTCCGGAACTCCGGTAGTCACATATACCGTCGCCGTCCGCGTCAGTAAAGCCAGCGCTGCGTCCGCCGGAGCCGCGGTAGTCACATATACCGTCACCGTCCGCATCGGCAAAGCCAGCGCCGCGTGTGGCTGCGTCACGGTAATCGCATATGCCGTCGCCGTCTGTATCTGCGTATCCAATGCCACGGCATATCGTACCCGTGCCGCTGCCGTAACCTTTTCCACTGCCTGTGCCGCCGGCTGCCACCGCGCCGGTTGTAACTACTGCGACAGTAAGTATAATCCCAATGCAGCCGACAATCAGCTTTTTAATGTTTTTCATACCTGTTACCTCCAAAATATTTTATTTTGTTTCATATACAATACGATTTCGGAGGCAAAAACCATTCAGAAAATAAAAGTTTTTATGAAAAATTTTCGGCGGCCGGTACTAATCCCGGCGCAGCAGGGTAAAGTGGTTGCGGTTAAAGTCGATGATACCTTCTTTTTTTAATTTACCCAGCTCCGTTGACATGGCGCTCCTGTCAACAGAGAGGTAGTCGGCCAGGGCCTGTCGGTCAAATGGTATTGTAAAGCTGCGCTGACCCGTTTCGCGGGAGCGTGACAGCAGATATGACAGCAGCTTTTCCCGGGTGGTGCGCTTTGAAATATGCTCGATTTTTTCTGTCAGATTCAGGTTTGACACAGCAATGGATTTTAAGAGATTGCGTATTATCATGGTGTGATGGGCGCAGGAATTGGAGCAGGTAGTGACAATTTTTGAAATTTCAAGAAACATGATTGTGCTGTCAGTATCGGCCATGACTGACAGGGGAATAGGCGTGTTTTCAAGACATGCGAATACTTCGCCGAAGAGTTTGCCCGGACCGAGACGCGAAATAATATTCCTGTTGCCCCAGTAGTCGTCGCCGACAATGGAAATTGTCCCTTCCAGTACAAGGCCAACGTGACTGACCTTGTCGCCGGGAGTGTATATATAGCTGCTTTTTGGATAGCTTTTTGTGTACGCCCCCATGCACCCTAACATGGAAGAGATCTCCTCAGGAGCTGCTCCGGAGAAAATAGCTGATTTCTGAAGTATATTCATGTAATCTTTCAAAAAATTCACTCCTTTGTTGTAATTACAACATACAATTTGAGTATACTATATTACGATTACAGTACAAAGTCAAATATGAATTTTAAACGGAGGTGCTGAATATGGTACATGGAAATTGCCCGGGAGTGGAGAGGTTTAAGAACCCCACAATGAAGGAAAAGATATGCCCGGTATGCGGCGAGATAATTGAGATTTTCTCCGTGGATTCCACAGTGACCTGCGATAACTGCGGCTTTGTCGCATATAACGATGAACAGTCCTGCATATCTTGGTGCAAATACGCGAAGGAGTGCTTTGGAGAAGAACTCTACAACAAGCTCATGGCGGACAAAGAGAAAACGGCAAAAAAGTGATATAAAGCACCGGCGGCAGTCTGCCGCCGGTGCTTTTTTATTAGGGCGGGAATAAAAGTACAGGAGCTAAAAAAGTAGAAAAACGTTCATTGCAGTGTTACAATAAAAATATTAATAATTTTTGGGAAAAATATGGACTGTAAAATACGCGCATGGCGACTTGAGGATAAGAAAAGCCTCAAAGAAATTATAAATAACAGGAGAATCGTGGATAATTTGCGTGATGGACTGCCGTATCCATATACGGAGAAGGACGCAGAGGAGTTCATATTGTCTATGCTCTTATCGGACCGGACAGAGACATTTGCTTTTGCAATTGAAGCCGAAGATGTGCTGGTTGGCAGCATAAGTATTTTTCGCTGCAGCAACATTCATTTTAGGACTGCAGAACTTGGATATTACGTTGGCGAACAATATTGGGGCAGGGGCTTTGCGACAAGTGCCGTCAGGCAGGCCTGTAAATATGTGTTTGACCGCACCGACATAATAAGGATTTTTGCAGAGCCATATGATTACAACACAGCCTCGTGCAGGGTGCTTGAGAAAGCGGGATTTCAGTTTGAGGGCACCCTGCGAAGCAATGCATTTAAAAATGGCAGGGTGCTGGATATGAATATGTACGCTCTTGTAAAGTTGAATGCGGAGCACATATAAAAAAGCGGGAGGCGAAAAGCCTCCCGCTTAAAGCTGTTTTACATGAGAAGGTCAACAAGTGAACGTTTATAGTAGTTATATTTGACAGTGTCAAAGAAAGCGTTTATATTGTCAAGGTCGGTGTCAGGCGGAACGTCGCAGCCTGAAGAGATGAGGAAGTTGTCATAGTTCATGCACTGGAAGAGCAGCTTCTGGGTAGCCATACGCACAGCCTTGGGGGATTCAGCGTTGAATACCGTTGTGGGGCTTAGGTTGCCCATGACAATTTTGTCCTTGGGGAAGTTTTCCAAAATGGACTTAATGTCCACATGGTCGCCGAAGTGAAACGCGTGGCAGCCTGTATCGAGCACCTGGGGAAGAAGCTGTGCCACGGCGTTGCCGCAGTTGTGGTATATTATGATAAAGCTCTTGTCCTGAAGCTCGTTTACAATTTCCTTTACGTAGTCAGTGGAGAACTCCTGTATAAGGGCGGGAGAGAGGATACCGGCCAGAGGCTCTGCCAGTACAACGCCGTTTGCACCTACGTGCTTGTACTCGTGAATGTATTCTTTAATAAAATCGGTGGCTTTTCTCAGAACCTTGTGAACGACCTCCGGCTCCTCATAGCACATGAGCATGATGTCATTGACGTTCATAAGACGTCCGGCGAGTGAGAAGGGGCCAATGCAGTTTGCAAATACGGGCCTGTCGTTAATAAGGCGGAGCGCCTTTGTGACACCGTCAATGCAGATGCCTGTGCGGCCTTCCCCAACCTCCGGAACGCGCAGATTGTCTGCGTCCTCCTCGGTCTCGATGAGCTTGCCGATTATTGTCGGGATTTCGTCAACGCCGTATACGGTGTGAGCGCCAAAGGCCTCAGCCTCCACTGAGAGGTCCATGTAACTTGTGGAGGCGCACATGTCATATTGGTCTGCGATGAGCCTCATTCCCATTGCCTGCCACAGACTGTTGGAGACGAGTTCCTTTACTGTGATATACATCATCTGTACTGACGGGTAAGTGAGAAGGGGGAAGGGCTTTTTGTTTCTGTCGTGTATTACCTGGTCTATCCAATTATACATGTTCATTATAGTGTCCTCCATTAGTTTTGTATTTGTGTATTTATCGTAACTTATAAACTACTCATTTTGCAATAGATTTTGAGTAAAACAGAATTAGATTACATATTTCCGTTTGATTATTCAAAATAACATACTTGAAGTATGTTATTGAAAAGACAGACTTTTTGCACTTTTAAAGCGGTTGTGGTAAAATATATCAAAAATAGGTAAAATAATAATTATTGTAAAGTAGGTGATAAATATGGATTGCGCAGTAAAATACCAGAGAGTGCCCAAAAATATAGGTGGACGGGCAGTTAAAAACGGCGTTGTAATGCGCGGAAAAAATAAGCTGGCTGTGACCGTGCGTTCAGGGGAGACGCTTATCACCCGGGTTTTTGATATCAGGAAACCTGCGGGCAAGACAGGAATTTTGGCAGTGCTTGACATTGGCGGAGTTATATTGTCAGGACTGAAAAACACTGTCGATGTAGCAAGGCTCAGTCATAAGGGAGACACAGGGGGGCTTAATACTACCCTGAGATACCACGGAGCGGAGCATAAGACAATCCACTGCTATGAGAAGGGACTGCCTCTAACGGTGGAAAATGCGTCAGAACAGCCGTTATACCACCCGCGCTGCGGGACGTCCCTTGCTGCAAATCTCGCCTTAACAAGGCTCGCGATGTACCTTGTGCCGTCAAAAATAAGAAACGCTGCCGGCGGCCTGCCGGATATTGTGCTTACAGCCCTGTCACTTGGAATTTCTGTAAAGGCGTGGCACTACAGCGGACGGGAGAGCGGCAGGCTTGCAAAAGTCCTGGCGCTGCCTGGCAGGGCGGTACAGAAGCTGACAGTGAGAGAGCCGGACGCGGATATGCTTGACTGTGCCATTGAGAGCGCCAAGCTGGTAATGGAGCGCCAGAGGGAAATTAAAAAGTGAAATATTTTATATGCTACATCGTTGTAATTAATATAGCCGCCTTTTTCACAGCTTATACTGATAAGCGGCGCGCTATAAGGCATAAGCGCCGAGTACCGGAGAGCACGCTTTTTGCTTTTGCCTTCTTGGGAGGAGGATTAGGACTATATCTCTCAATGCTGATTTTCCGGCACAAGACACGCAAGATAAAATTTATGCTGGGGATACCTGTTATTATGGCGGCAGAATATGGGCTTATCCTGTGGCGGATTCTGACATATAACATGTAAATGTATAAAAAATTTGTATATAGTATAATTTTACTTGACAAATTTCCGGTAAAAGGATAACTTATAGAGGACATTTCTTTAATGAAGAAAAGCGGTCTGAAGAGAGAGGTGCCGGAAATGGCAAAATTTAAAAGTTTTTTGCAGAGAAAAAATATCGTGTTCTCTGCAAAGCGGTACGGGATTGACGCACTGGGTGCAATGGCCCAGGGTCTTTTCGCATCGCTTTTGATTGGTACGATAATTGACACAATAGGCTCACAGCTTGGAATTGACTTTCTGGTAAAGTTCGCGGCATTTGCAAAGAATACCTATGTTGTGGGGGCGGCGATGGCATGTGCCATATCCTACGCGCTTGAAGCGCCTCCGCTGGTGCTGTTTTCTGTCATAACCGTGGGTGCTGCCACAAATGAACTGGGCGGTGCGGGAGGGCCTCTGGCTGTCCTTGTAATGGTGGTAATTGCGACAGAAGTGGGAAAAATGGTGTCCAAGGAGACGAAGGTGGACATAATTGTAACGCCTTTTGTAACAATTTTTGTTGGCGTCGGTCTTGCTACCCTGATAGCTCCGGCAATCGGCGTGGGGGCTCAGTATGTGGGTGAGTTTATAATGTGGGCCACTACCCTTCAGCCCTTCCTTATGGGTATTATAGTGTCTGTAGTTGTGGGTATAGCCTTGACCCTGCCGATAAGCAGCGCGGCAATTTGCGCGGCGTTTGGACTGACAGGCCTTGCCGGCGGTGCGGCACTGGCCGGGTGCTGTGCGCAGATGGTCGGTTTTGCTGTTATGAGTTTCAGAGAGAACCGCTGGGGTGGGATTTTGTCCCAGGGTATCGGCACAAGTATGCTGCAGATGGGCAACATTGTAAAAAATCCGAAGATTTGGATACCGCCGATTATAACCTCAATAATAACAGGGCCCATAGCGACATGCGTATTTAAGCTTGAGATGAACGGCGCGCCGATTGCCTCAGGTATGGGTACCTGCGGGCTTGTGGGCCAAATCGGAGTTTATACCGGCTGGGTTAGTGACGTTGCCTCAGGCGCCAAGGCTGGAATAACCGCTATGGACTGGATTGGGCTCGTTATGATTTCATTTATACTTCCCGCGGTTATCACGTGGGCACTTGGGCTGTTTTTCAGAAAAATCGGCTGGATAAAGGAAAACGATTTGAAGTTAGATTAA
>CAJFTV010000015.1 GCA_904420055.1 Candidatus Alloscillospira gallinarum
TAATAAACAGATAATTATATATAGTCTATAAGCTATAATGCGCTGTGTACCTTCCATTGACTAACGTCTCCCCCAATGATAGACTTAAACTTGACTACAATCAGGACAGCGGTGAGTAAAATATGCTTGAAAATGCACAGATAATTGCCCTTCAGCTCATAAAAATGTTTATATTCATTGCCATTGGATATATTCTCTTTAAGCGGAAGCTCATAACGGAAAAGAGCAGTCTCGCACTTGTTAACATACTCATATACGTCATCATACCCTGTGTAATACTTGACCCGCTGATTGGGGAACGTACACAGGACAGCATAAGGATTTTTCTAATTTCCCTGGGCGCCGGCGGGCTTGCGCTTTTGGTGTCTCTGCTTATCGCGAGGTTGTTTTTTCACAAAAACCCCATTGAGCATTACGGCGCGGCGTTTTCCAATGCCGGATTTATGGGTTTTCCCCTCATTGTGGCTGTTCTCGGAGAGACAGGTACCATCTACATAACAGGCTTTTTCCTCCTGCACAGCATAGGCCAGTGGGTATACAACATTCTTCTTATGAAGCCTAAAGGTGAAAAGCCAAACATAAAAGGCCTGTTTTTGAGCCCGATAATGATATCCCTTGCCGCAGGGCTCATTATTTTCCTCGCAGGCATACGGGTACCCGGCGTGGCGAAAGAATGCGTCTCCTCCCTTGCTGCCTGCAACAGTCCGATTGCCATGATAATTCTGGGCACCTACCTTGGCAAGACAAAGCTGCGTGAGATATTCACCATTCCCCGTCTATATTTAAACTCCGCTGTCCGCCTGATAATAATTCCGGCAGTGACAGCCCTTGTACTGTTTGTCGTACCCCGTGAGCTTATGGACGTCCGCACGGCTATATTTATAGCTGCCGCAGCGCCCGTTGCAGTCAACACCGCGGTTTACGCTCAGAAAGGCGGACAGGATTACACCTACGCCGTAAAATCCGTGTGCCTCTCCACGCTTCTGTCTCTTGTACTCTTCCCCCTCATGGTGCTCTGCGCCGGATTTATATGGGGCGTATAATAGTCTCTGCAAAAAATGCGGGCACATAAAGTGTCCGCATTTTTTATTTACAGCACCCCAAGGTGCTCCAAAAGTATTTTTACTCCCAGCAGTATGAGGATTATTCCCCCGGCAAGCTCAGCCTTTGACTTATATTTAGCGCCGAAAATGCTGCCGGCCTTAACTCCCAGAAAAGACAGCAAAAATGTTACAGCGCCGATAAATGACACCGCCGGCACAATGCTAACCTGCAAAAACGCAAATGTGACACCTACCGCAAGGGCGTCAATACTCGTCGCTATGGCCATGGGGAGCATGGCCTTTACAGAGAGTGAAGCGCTTTTTTCCTCTTCCCCGTCTTTTGAAAATGCCTCCCGTATCATGTTTGCCCCTATTATCCCAAGGAGTATAAACGCAATCCAGTGGTCATAGCTGGTTATATACTTTTCAAAGTTGCGTCCCAAGAGATAACCCACAAAGGGCATAAGCGCCTGAAATCCGCCAAACCAAAGCCCCACAACCGCACACTGAGGCAGTCTGACCTTTTCCATGGCCAGCCCCTTACATACAGCTACGGAAAAGGCGTCCATAGAAAGGCCAACCGCCAGAATGAAAAGTTCTAAAATATTCAAGGAAAGCTTTCCTCCGTGACTAAATTTCCAGCCGCCCCAAATCCATGGCGGCAAAATACGCCGTGCGCGTCGCCTCAGTGATGTTCTTTGGAATATTGCAGTCCCCAATCTGATAAAACTCCGGTGCCAGGAACCTGAGTTCGTCCGCCGCCTCTCTCTCCGGTCTCATGCCAAGGGCGCATATTACCGTGTCGCCAGTGAGCTCCACCGTCTCTCCGCCCTTTTCGCACACCGCACCTGTCTCCGTAACACGCGTTACGCGGGTCTCAAGGCTCACCTCAATGCCAAGCCGCTTTATTTCAAGCCCGATTGACTGGCCCTGTAAAATATTGCCGCCGTCGTTCAGCCTATCCGCCATCTCAACAATACGTACCTTTTTCCCAAGCCCGGCGAGATAAATCCCAAGCTCTGCCCCAACAAGGCCGCCGCCTAAAATCAGGACGCTTTCTCCGGCAAGCTCCGGATTTATGTAAACTTCTTCTGCCGTCTTTACGTTGTCTCCGTCAATTCCCGGTATCGGTGGCACCGACGGCCGCGCCCCGGTGGCCGCAATGATTACGTCAGGGGAAAGCTCTTCCGCCACCCTTGCATTTACCTCCGTATTCAGCATAACACGTATGGGCAATTTGGCGACTGTGCGCTTTTGAAGTTCAATATACTCATGCAGGTGCTTTTTAAACGGCACATTCCTTTCACATAAAAGCACGCCGCCAAGCTCTCCCCTCTTCTCGCATAGCGTCACCTCGTGTCCACGGCGGGCAGCCGTTACAGCGGCCTCCATGCCGGCTATTCCTCCGCCTGCAATGAGCACTTTTTTGGGACATACCTCAGGCCGGGCATACTTCTCCTCCGCCTCGACAGAGATTTCAGGGTTAAGCGCACAGATAATATGCCCCTTTGTCATGAGATTTGAAAAGCACGCAAAGCACCGCATACACTTTCTGACCTCTTCCTGCCTGCCGTACCGAGCTTTTATGGGTAAATCCGGGTCGCAGATGAGTCCACGGGCAAGCTCTACAATATCTGCCTGACCTGTGGCGATTATCTCCTCTAAATAATCCGGGTCGGCAAGCGCGCCGACGGTGGCCACCTTGGATTTTTTCACATGCTTTTTTATCTCTGCGGCATATTTCACATTTACGCCGTCCTCTAAAAACATGGAGGGGTGCGTCACGGTAAATACGTCCGGGTCCTCGTGCGAGCCCGCGGATACATGTATTATGTCAACTAATCCGTCCAGTGTCTTTGCAATCTCCACGCCGTACTCAATGCCGTATCCGCCCTCATAAACCTCCGAGCCGGATATGCGTATCTCAATGGGAAAATTCGGCCCTACAGCCTCTCTCACGGCCTTTATAACCCTAAGAGGGAAACGCATTCGGTTTTCAAAGCTTCCTCCGTACTCGTCCGTCCGGTGGTTTATTGCCGGCGACATAAACTGGTGCAGAAGCCAGCCGTGCCCGCCGTGAATTGTTATCATTCCAAAGCCGCAGGACTTGGCAAAAAGCGCCGCCTCCACATGCTTTTTGACTGTGCGCTCCATTATCTCCTCTGTCATGGCATGCGCATGTGTCACCATGCCGCCTATGCCTGAGGCATCGCACTCGCACGGGCCGTAAATTTTATGCCCCTGGGCGTATGATATCCGCGCCGCGTTGCCGCCGTGTGACATCTCCATTGAGGCCACCGCCCCGTGGCGCGTTATGGCGTCGGCGAGCTTTACAAGCGCGGGTCTTGCTCCCGGGTCGTCCAGCAGTATGTGATTGCCGTTTGCCAGGGCAATCTCAGAATCTACCATGGCGTCGCCAATGCAGACGGATGCGGCTCCGCCAAGCGCTTTTCTCTCATAGTAGGCAATGCCAGGAGTTATGGGCCTGTTTTTCGACGTGGAGTACTGAAGTCCCGTAGGTGAGGCAAAAATTCTGTTTTTGAACAGCGTTCCCGCCACCTCAACAGGTGAAAATAAATTCGGATACTTACATTTATACATAGTTTTCCCGGCGCCAAAGGCCGTGCTCCTTTCTCATTTGAATATAACTTGTCAGTCGGCTTTTGCCCGTCCAATTACAACCGGCGCATGCCTTCCATAGCTACGCTCTACAGGCACTGTCACAGGCGGCATTTCGCAAAGCAATGTGTTCCCGCAACTGTTCAAAGCAGGGATTTCAGCTTTACAGACAGCAAATACACTGCCCCCAGGCGGGGACAGTGTATTCAATCAGCCCCTTACGCTTTTAGTAATTATATTACCTTTCAGCGAAAAACAGAATTGCACGGGGCAATTATTTTTCCTTTGATTTTATGTACTCGTCAATTGATTTTGCCACCGTCTTGCCTGCTCCCATGGCGAGTATTACCGTTGCCGCGCCTGTAACAGCGTCTCCGCCGGCGTACACGCCAAGCCTTGAGGTAAGGCCGGTATCCTCATTGGTTATTATGCAGCCCCGGCTGTCGTTGTCCAGTCCGGGAGTTGTACTCTGAATAAGGGGATTGGGCGACGTGCCGATTGACATTATCACGCAGTCCACCTTGATATCGTGCTCCGACCCCTCTATCACTATGGGGCGGCGGCGGCCCGATGCGTCCGGCTCTCCAAGTTCCATGCTCACGCACGTAATCTTATCCACAAATCCCTCGTCATCGCCTATAATCGCAGTGGGGGTTGTGAGGTAATCAAATATAATCCCCTCCTGCTTTGCGTGCTTTACCTCCTCACGGCGGGCGGGCATCTCCTCTTCAGAACGGCGGTAAATGATGTGTACGTTCTTGGCCCCCAGACGCTTTGCGCAGCGCGCAGCGTCCATTGCCACATTTCCTCCGCCCACAACGGCCACATTCTCGGAGTATTTTACCGGAGTGGCGCTGTCTTTTTCATACGCCTTCATGAGATTTACTCTGGTAAGAAACTCATTGGCCGAGTACACGCCCTTCAGGTTTTCGCCGGGAAGCTTCATAAATCTCGGAAGCCCTGCGCCGGAGCCAATAAATACAGCCTCGTACCCGTCATCAAACAGGTCGTCAATCGTGACTGTTTTTCCCACGACTACGTTTGTCTCTATCTTTACTCCGAGCTGCTTTAACGCGTCAATCTCCTTGCGAACTATTGCCTTTGGAAGCCTGAACTCCGGTATGCCGTAAACCAAAACGCCTCCGGCCACGTGAAGCGCCTCATAAATTGTCACGTCATATCCCATTTTGGCGAGGTCTCCGGCGCAGGTGAGGCCCGAAGGGCCTGAGCCCACAATCGCCACCTTATGCCCGTTTGGCTCAGGCGGTATATTCCTGTCACAGACATTTTCGTTGTGCCAGTCCGCCACAAATCGCTCTAATTTTCCTATTGCCACCGGCTCACCCTTTACACCGCGGACACACTTGCTCTCGCACTGGGTCTCCTGTGGGCATACGCGCCCGCACACAGCCGGCAGACTGCTGGACTGCTGAATTATCTGATACGCGCCTTCATAATCCCGCTCTTTAATCTTGGCGATAAATCCGGGTATATCAATTGCCACAGGGCATTTATGTACACACATTGGCTTTTTGCAGTGGAGACATTTCGCAGCCTCCGCCTGGGCCTCTTCCTCTGTCAGGCCCTTTGCAACTTCCTGAAAATTATTGTGGAGTTTATTGAGCTCCTGTGCGGAAAGGTCCGCCGAGTCAATGAATTTGCTGTGCATTTTTACTGGACCTCCTTTTTGAACAGGTTACAGGTCTCCTCATACTGGTGCCGCTCGAAGTCCCTGTACATCTTGCCGCGTTCTATGGCCTCATCAAAATCAACAAGATGCCCGTCAAAATCGGGTCCGTCAACACATGCAAATTTTGTCTCGCCGCCGACAGTGAGCCGGCAGCCTCCGCACATGCCTGTGCCGTCTATCATAATGGGGTTCATGGATACGACTGTCTTTATATCATATTTCTTCGTTAACTGCGAAACGAATTTCATCATTACTACCGGACCGATGGCAATAACCTCGTCGAACTTGTGTCCCGCGTCAATCAGTTCCTGAAGGGCGTTTGTAACCATTCCCTTCTTGCCGTAGGACCCGTCGTCAGTCATCATCTCAAGGTGATTGCTCACTGCCTTAAACTCATTTTCGAGTATCACAAGGTCACGGTTTCTGAAACCTACAATGGAGTAGACCTCCGCCCCCTGTTCATGGAGCTTTTTTGCTACGGGATATGCGATGGCGCAACCAACGCCGCCGCCAACAACAGCCACTTTTTTCAGTCCCTCTGTGTGTGTCGCAACGCCGAGCGGACCGACAAAATCGTGAATATAGTCTCCCTCTTTAAGGCTGTTAAGCTTCATTGTAGTAGAGCCGACTATCTGGAAAATGATAGTTATGGTACCAGCTTTCCTGTCAAAATCCGCAATAGTAAAGGGAGTTCTCTCCCCTTCCTCGTCAACCCGGAGGATTATAAACTGTCCCGGCTCCGCCTTGCGGGCGACCATGGGCGCCTCAACCACAAGCAGCGTAACCGTCGGGTTGAGCTCCTCCCTTTTAATAATTTTATTCATTAAATTTTTCTCTCCAATCCGTGAGCTTTTTATTTATTTTTATGATAGCAGATAATTCACAATTATTCAAGAAATTTGTTGGCAATATCTCTTACATGTGTTATAGTTAATACAGATGAGGTGCATATGTTTATGGAGGTGATATTGTGGGAGTAGATATTGAGAAACTGTTTAAATCAAAAAGGTCTAAATACAGCAAGGTGTGGTACATATTCTACATGTA
>CAJFTV010000016.1 GCA_904420055.1 Candidatus Alloscillospira gallinarum
AGCGTTCTTGCCGGAAAGCTTTTTTCCGACAGGGACGACTATGTGATTATAGACATGGGCGGCACCACAACCGATATATCGGTCGTGACCGGAGGAAAGGCAGTTGCGGCAGAAAACGGGATTCAGCTCGGCAAGTGGCGCACCACGGTACAGGGGCTCTATGTGGCGTCCTTCGGGCTTGGGGGAGACAGCGCAGTCCGCGGAAATGCCGGCAGGCCGGAGCTCTGTACCCGAAGAGTAATGCCGATATGCACGGCAGCCTCCCACTGGCCGGAGATAAAGGAAAAGCTCGTGAAGCTTCTGGATAAAAAACATTATAACAAATTTCCCCTGCACGAATTTTTCTACCTCGTAAAGGAGCCTGCCCGGCGGGAGCGCTACACAGAGGGGGAACTTAGACTTATTGACCTTTTGAAAGACGGCCCGTGTATGATGGAGGAGCTGCCGGAAAAGGCGGGCTTTGACCTGTATCACTTTGAGTGCGAGCGGCTTGAGGCAGAGGGCGTCGTTATGCGCTGCGGCCTCACTCCAACGGATTTTATGCATATAAGGGGAGACTATGACGCGTTTGACCGTGAGGCATCTCTCCTTGCCGCCAGATATCTGTGGCGGAGCCTCGGACGGGAGGAGTGCGACGGGGATATTGAGAAGCTGACGCGGGAAGTCTACGATATGGTGGAGGAGCGCATGTATGAGTATGTGGTGAAGATACTGCTGAAACAGCGCTATCCGAAGCAGTTTAGTGGGGGAACAGACCCGCAGACTGACTTCTTTATCCGGGAGGCGTGGGAAAAACGCGGTACGGAGCCAAATGTGCTTTTAAACTTCGGAATTGACACAAAGGCCGCTCTTATTGGAGTGGGCGCCCCCACACACCTGTTTTTGCAGGAGGTGGCAAAGGCCTTGGGTACCCAGTGTATCCTGCCGGAGGACGCGGAGGTTGCAAATGCCATCGGAGCTTTAAACGCATACATTGACACGTCGGTTCAGGTGGAAATAACACAGCGCCTCTCCTCTGAGGGAGGAAACTTTTACATTGCCCATCTCCCCGGGGGAAGCAGACGATTTGCGGAAATGGAGGACGCCATAGAGGCGGCAAAGGAGGCAGCGCAGGCGGAGGCTGTCCGGGAGGCAAAGCTGAGAGGTGCGACGGGCAATATTGTGACAAATACATATGTTGACCGGCACAAAACCGTGAGCCGCTGGGGCACGGACGTGAGTCTCGGCTGCACAGTGGTGTCTGAGGCCTCCATGTACTTGGGCTGAAATATTTCAGGCGGCGCCTTCAAGGGCGCTGCCTTTTATTGTTTTAAAGGCTGTCATGTCAGGCGCAACAATTTTGTCCGCACTGCATAGGATATGTGGGGAGAGAGTGCGGAGAAAATTAAATGTGTTTGGAGGCAGTGAAATTGCTTGAATATGGAATAGATGTATCTGAGTTTCAGGACAACATAGACTGGGCAAAGGTAAAAAACGGCGGAATTGACTTTGCGATGGTGCGCGCCGGGTTCGGCGAGACGCTGGACGCAATGGCGCACAAAAATGTGAGCGGAGCCATCGCCGCCGGAGTGAAGTGCGGAATTTACTGGTTTGGATACCCTCTGTCGGAGGCAGAGGCGCGGCGGGAGGCGGAAAAGTGCCTGGAGTTTGCCAGACAGTATGACCTTAAGTATCCCATAGCGTACGATTTTGAGTACGACAGTGTGAAGAATATGGAGAGAAACGGCATAGCCGCCACAAAGGCAAACATATCTGCTTTTGTTCGCGCTTTTTGCAGCGAGATAGAGAGCGCGGGCTATTATGTTATGGTGTATACCAACTACGACTTTTACAATAATTACTTTGATAAATCCCTGTGGACAAATTACGACATGTGGCTGGCCGACTGGGACGACACCGGCACAGTTCCGCGGATTTCCTACGCCCATATTGTGCAGTACACGTCAAAGGGAAGCGTTGATGGTATAAACGGGAATGTTGACAGGGATTACAGCGTGAGAAACTATGCCGACCTGACTGAAGGAACGGGGGAGCCGGAAAAGCCGGGCACGGCGGACACGGTTTACACTGTAAAGTCCGGAGATACCCTGTGGGGGATAGGGCAGAAGTTTGGTGTGCCGTATCAGACGATTGCCCAGTATAACGGGATTTCCGACCCATCGCTCATATATCCGGGACAGAAGATTAAAATTCCGGAAACCGGGGCGGGCGGCTCCGATACAGTGACGTACACGGTAAAGTCAGGTGATACTCTCTCAGAGATTGGCGAAAAGTTTGGCGTGAGCTATAAGAAGATTGCGGCGGACAACGGCATCACGAACCCGAATCTCATTTATCCAGGTCAGGTGCTTAAGATTATAAAGTAATAGGCCAGATGTGACGGCGAGATTTTATATAGCCCACCGGATTTATGCGCTGACACACTAAAAGCCTCCGGCCAAACTTGGCCGGAGGCATATTTTTGCGATAATATTTTATTCATCAGCTGCCGGAACTTCAGAAGATAGAAGAGTCTTTTCAGCGGGAAAAATCCTATTCCAGAGGGCTTTTACGGTTATAAGGGAAATTATGCCGGCAAGGATATCTGACACGCCGCCGGACCAGAGCATCCCGTCAATTCCGAGAACTGAGCTCAGTATAAGCATTGCGGGAATAAGCAGCAGAACCTGACGTGAAAGGGAGAGTATAGCGGATGGAAGAGGTCTGTTCACGGCCTGGAAAAATACTCCTATAACGGCGTTAGCGGGTATCATAAAGCAGCCGCACAGGAATATACGGAAGCATTTTATACCAAATTCAATATACCGCGGGTCAGACTCCTGCCCGAAGATTCCCAGTATCCACTCAGGAAATAGTTGAAATAGACCGAGAGCAACCGTCATTATTATAGTACTTATGAAGAAAGCGCTGAGAAATGTCTTTTTCACCCTGTCAAACTGGCGGCTGCCATAGTTAAAGCCGATTATGGGCTGTACTCCCGTTGCAATACCGAGGGTAACTCCCAAGACAAGCTGATTTACCTTCATGGCAATTCCAAAAGTGGCAAGGGGAATATCCCCGCCGTAAACTGAGAGCTCTCCGTATTTTACGAGAAGGTTGTTCATGAGAGCCATTACAATGACGCCGGCAAATTGCGTGATAAAGCTGGAAAGGCCGAGGCTGAGAGTTTTGCGCATTACATGCCATTTGGGCATTAAATGCTTCCTTGTCAACTTGATTGTCTTAAATCTGAAGAGATAGCCTACAAAGAAAGCGGCGTTGAGGGCCTGTCCGATTATTGTAGCCCATGCTGCACCCTCTACACCCCAGTGGAATACGAGAACGAAAAGGGGATCGAGTATAATATTTGTAATGCAGCCAATCAAAAGCCCTATCATGCTTGCCTTTGGGCTGCCGTCGGCGCGGATTATACTTCCAAATGAAGAACATATCACAAAGAAGGGAAAGCCGGCGACAATTATCCGCCCATACCCCAGCGCATATGGGAGAACAGTATCGGTCGCGCCAAAAAGGCGGCAGGCTGGCTCCAAAAATATTTCAAAAACTGCAAGGAAAAGAAAGCCGATGACCAGAGAAAGGACCACCATGTTGCCGACGCCTTTTGCCGCTTCTTTGGGGTCGCTTTCGCCGAGTTTCAGACTCATGTAAGCCGCCGTACCATCACCAATAAAAAGAGAAAGTGCAATCATTATTGTGACTATTGGCATTATTACATTTGTGGCGGCGTTACCCAGATAGCCCACGCCCTGACCGATAAAAATCTGGTCCACCATGTTGTAAAGTGAATTTACGACAAACGATATAATGCTGGGGATTGCAAATTTTCGCATGAGCCTGCCAACCGGCTCTGTACCCAGGGGATTGTGCACAACTGTGTTTTCTTCCATATATTACCGTCCTGTCTGAGATTTGCAATATGCCAGAAAAGGCCAGCATAAAAGCATTATAAAGTCTATATTAAAATGTATTGTATGTCAATGTAAGCCCACTAATTGTCTTAGCGAAATTATTATGAATATACTATGTAATCTGTGTACTTTATACAATACATGTAAAGGAAGATACACAAAATCCGGGAGCCGCGGCTCCCGGATTTGTAATATGCTGTTATTCTCAGTCGTCAGTTGAAACTCTGTTTCCAATCATGTGCTCGTCAATGCGCTCAAATATCTCACTGACGGACAGGGGAGGACGTCCGGTAAGCTTTGAAAAGTCGTCTGTGTGCACAGCCATCTGACCGAGCCTGATTGCCCGGCCAAAGGTCACCATTCCGTCAGAGCAGAAAGGAAAATTCTTCGCTGTTTCAGCCCACTGTCCCTCTGTAGTCCGGGGAACACCAATGGCGTCAAACTGGGCATAATTTTCCTCGTCTGTGACGTATTTATACGTCACCTTTTTTCCGGTGACAGAAGATGCAATCTCCAGAAATCTTGCAATTGTCATAAGCTCGGAGCCGTTTACATTTACAACTCTGTCCTGCCAGTCGGACATTGCGGCATATGCCGCAGCCTCGGCACAGTCGTCTCTGGAGATGAACGCCATTTTTCCGTCTCCCATGTTGTTGGTAAGAACACCGCCCTGTTTTTCAAAGGCCTCCAGAAAGCTTGCTACCATCGCCTCAGCATACTGGGAGTTGCGCATTATCAGGTAGTGAACAGGCTGGGATTTTATATACCCTTCAGTCCAGATGTGGTCGTTAACCTCGTAGGCGTCAATGCCCTCAGTTCCGGCACCCACGATAGAGGTGTACACTATGCGCTCTACACCGGCTTTCACCGCGGCATCAATTGCCGATTTGTGGGCCGCGCGCCTTTTTTCACCTACAAAAGGCATGGATATCAGTACAACGGTGTCCGCACCGGAAAATGTCGTTACAAGCTCCTCCGGCGAGTTAAAATTTGCAATGCGCGTCTCAATTCCCAGGTCTGAATATTTTTTCAGCCCTTTTTCCGTGGGAGCTGTGAAAATCAAATCTGTGTGGGGGTATTTGCTAAGCAAAACATGGGCCGCTACGCCGCCGAAATTGCCGTCAACTCCATTTAGCAGAATTTTTTTCATGCCGCATTCTCCTTAATCATTTTATGGTTTAAGTATAAGCGCTGGAAAAGTACTTTGCAAGCAGTATTTCATCGCAAAGTTTTTGTTTGTAAAAAACTCCAGCGTATATTATAATTACAAAATACGACATATTGTGAAAGGACAGCTGTGCTATGAATGAAATAATTGCCCGTCGGGAGTTTTCACCCATTTATATATGGCTGGATATTGCTTTCCTGGTTATATTTGCGGGAATGCTCATATGGAAAAAGAAGTATATGACCGTTTTAGTGGGATTTTTAATCGGTATCCTGTATATGGTTGTGGATTATGGGATTTTTCACCTTGTCTGCGGCTCCCGCAGCATATCCCAGGGGCACAGCCTGTTCTGGGTACTGCTATGGATGTCAATGAGCTACGGTTTTACAAATTTCACATGGATTTGGCTGTGGATATCAAAGGACAAACACCTCTTTGAGTGGTCGATGGTCATATTAATGTGGTGGTTTGTATGCCCGTTGCTGGCGAAAACCTTTACTCCTGCCGGAATGGAAAACATAATAATCCAGCGGACGACAGGGGAGTATCACGGTTATATGGCGCTTATACTGTTTGTGGGATATATGGCAGTCGTATGCTACAATCTGTGGCAGAAGGACAGGGAAAAGCGCATAAATATCCCCTGGCTTCTGGCAATCGGCATACTTGTGCAGTTCGGCTGGGAAGCAGGGCTTCTCATCGGCGGAATACGCAGCGCCGGTTTTGCCACGTTTGCAGATAAACTCAGTCCCCTTGTGGTCAACTCCCTCCTGGAGACAAATCTTGGAATGCCGATTATTTATCTGATTTTCACAGCCTATACAAGCCGCTTTACAGAGGGATTACACCGGCGGGAGGTGCCCGTGAGCCTTTCACAGCGGATACGCGAGAATAATGCAGAGCGCGTGAGAGGATAATGCTGGAAAATTTTAAATTGTTGCATAACCGGTATACATTCCGTTTTTTAAGCAGAAAGCTGTTGAAAATCTTCCACATTTGGGATAAAATTAATTTGTGAATTATATCTGCTATAAAGGGGATAATATAACAATGGTTAAAACTGCGGTACTCGTGTCAGGCGGAGGCTCAAATCTTCAGGCACTCCTTGATGCGAAGCTGTTTGGTGAACTTAAAAACTGTGAACTTGCGGCGGTAATTTCCTCTGCTCCTGATGTGTACGCATTAAAGCGTGCGGAATATGCCGGTATTCCCTCCTACGTGGTGGACGCAGCCATATTTCCAAACCGGGCGTCGTTTACCGAGGCCATAATACAGAAGCTGCATGACCTGGATATTGAACTTGTGGTGCTGGCCGGCTTCAAGCGGTTTTTGGAAATACAGTTTTTCCGGGCGTACAAAAACAAGGTGATTGTGACTCACCCTTCACTTTTGCCCGTCTTTTCGGGGAAGGATTATGTAGGAATTTCTGCCTGCAAGGCCGCCCTCGATACCGGCGTGCGATATACTGGTGCCACTACGTATGTAGTAACTGACGACCCGTGCTCCGGACCGATAATCCTGCAAAAGCCAGTCCCGGTTCTGCCTGATGATACTCCGGCTGTCCTTCAGCGCCGTATAATGGAGGACGCCGAGTGGGAGATTCTTCCAAAATCTCTGTCGCTTATGTGTGAGGGCAAGGTGACTATTTCCGGTAATAAGACAATTATCAGAGAAACACAAAAATAGTTATTGACAAAACACCGTTAAAGTTGTATCATATCACATGCGTTTAGTCGCATATGGAGTGTGTGGAGAGATACCGAAGTGGTCATAACGGAGCGGTCTTGAAAACCGTCGTACGGCAACGTACCGTGGGTTCGAATCCCACTCTCTCCGCCAAACTTAATAAAAATGGAGAAGTACCCAAGAGGCCGAAGGGGCTCCCCTGCTAAGGGAGTAGACGTCTAAACCGCGTGCGAGGGTTCGAATCCCTCCTTCTCCGCCACAGCTAAAACCCTTGATATTGCTCAGAAATGCAGCAGTACCAAGGGTTTTTGCGTTTA
>CAJFTV010000017.1 GCA_904420055.1 Candidatus Alloscillospira gallinarum
CAGCAACAGAGGCTTTTATCAATTAAAGGGGCGTTTTATTTTGTAGCAACACGCGGACCGGAGGCGCGGCGGTGAGAAAAATGAGTAGAAAGTGCATATAAATGTCCGTATATGTCGTAAAACTGTGTTTTTAGCGAATATATGGTATGTAAACGGTATTGAAAAATGCATATTTTCTTGATATGATATAAATACAGCGGCGCAGTATCCTAGTCAGAACTGCCGTTTTCCAGGAAGGGCCTAAAAATCCTTTGAAGGGCATATCTGTGAAACCCCTTGTGCCTGCTTTGAACGCCCAGTTTGGGGTGGGTGCTGGGAGGAAAGCGTAAAAATGGTACGCTTGCACCTTTAGGGCGCCTTGCAATGGCATGCGAGACGTGACCCTGTTTGTGTGGAGGCCTGCTTTCGTGGGGGGACGTACTCCCCTTGTGGTAATCGATCCTTCTACGGGGCAGGGTAAACCTGCATTGCGGTACGATATAAAGGCTTTGCCAAGTGCTGTGTGCAGAGTAGCCTGCCTTGAGTGGATTGTGCGGATAGGAGATTCAGAGCTCTGGCGTTTCGGCCGGACACAGAGTATCGCTGCTCCTTGAAATACTCTCTGCAAAAGAGGCTAAGAAACGGTGTGACTGCTGTGGAAAACACCTAGGCTGTCCGATTTAAGGGGGGCAGGCAGAGGATTACAGTGCGGACTAAGTGGCAGTCGGGCAACGGATGCGGTAACGCTCCGGACGGATATTTAATGGGAAACCGCCTCAATCGGCAACGAGAGGTATATCCGGGGGAAATCCAGCCCGTACCTAAGCCGTAAGATTTACTCTGTTTGCTGCCGCTGAAAATTATGCAGGTGCCGGATTTTGCCGCAGAGGGCATAGAAAATGTTTTGCGACCGGGCTGCATATTGAAACAACCTGAACTTTATCTGGATGGCAGAGCTCTTTGGAGCTTTTTCATATTTGCGCAGAAGGGGCTGCGCTTTTTAATCATAAGCCGGTTTTGCGGCGGAGGAAAAGGTTTGAATTGAAAAATAAAGTAAATAAAAAATGGATTATACAGATAGTAACGGCCAGCTTTATTACCTCCGTGGTGTTTAACTTTGCCTCCTCGGAGATACTTGGAAACGCAGGATATATAACTGCGTTTATCGCGCTGGCGTTTTTTGTTGGACTGGGTATAGTTTTCGATATAGTCGGCGTGGCGGTTACGTCTGCTACGCCGGCTCCGTTTCACTCTATGGCCTCCCACAGGGAGAGGGGCGCGGCGGAGGCGTTAAGTTTGCTGAAAAACGCTGAAAAGGTTGCAAGCATATGCAACGACGTTGTGGGAGACATATCGAGTATTGTATCGGGCAGTACCTCTGCCATTATTGTGACGTCTCTTATGGATGACCTGTCAAGTGACAATATTTTGATACAGCTCGGCGTGAGCGGGGCTGTGGCCGCGGTTACAATCGGCGGCAAGGCTTTGGGTAAGACTATGGCGATGAACAACAGCACGTCAATAGTGCTTTTTGTCGGTAAAATTGTAAGTATAAAGAGCCGGTTTGCCCGCAAAAAAAGGGGTAAGTGATTTTGAAAATATTAGATGCTGTCACATCTCCGGAGGAGTTAAAAAAGCTTGACGCCTCTTTAATTCCCGCTTTGTGCAGCGATATAAGGAAATTTTTGGTGTCCAGCGTCTCCGAGACAGGCGGCCATCTGGCGTCAAATTTGGGCGCGGTGGAGCTAACGGTGGCAATACACAGGGTTTTTGATACCTCGCGGGACCGCCTTGTGTTCGATGTAGGGCACCAGTGTTACGTGCACAAAATACTCACCGGGAGACGGGACGGTTTTGCAAATTTGAGAAAATACGGGGGCCTTTCCGGGTTTCCTAAACCATACGAGAGCGTACACGACGCGTTTATCGCCGGGCACGCCTCAAATTCCATATCTGTGGCACTGGGCATGGCCCGGGCGCGGACGCTGAAAAATGCAGATTACAGCGTAATAGCGTTTATTGGTGACGGAGCACTGACCGGCGGCCTCGCTTATGAGGCGCTGTCGGACGCGGGAGACAGCGGAGAGCCGCTTATAATAATTCTAAATGACAACGGTATGTCAATAACTCCAAACGTGGGAGGAGTTGCAAGCTACCTGTCGCGAAAGAGGCTGAAGCCCTCCTATAAGTCATTTAAGCAGAGATACCGGCGCGTTATGCACAAAATTCCCGGCGGCAAGGTCATATATAACTTCACGCACAGGATAAAGCATGCCGTAAAGACATATCTTTTGCCGTGCAGCATGTTTGAGGATATGGGACTTCAGTACGCCGGCCCGGTGGACGGACATGACGAGGCGCGCATTGAGGAGGTGCTGCGCTGGGCTAAAGACGCAGGGGGACCTGTGGTAGTGCACGTAATAACAAAAAAAGGCTGCGGCTACAGCTTTGCGGAGGGCAGCCCGGACAAGTTCCACAGCATCGGCCCGTTTGACAGGCGCACAGGTGACGCTGACGGGGACAGTATGGACTTTTCCTGGGTGTTCGGAGATGAGATGTGCCGCCTGGGAGAACAGGACAATACCGTATGCGCCATAACTGCGGCCATGACCGGGGGGACAGGGCTCTCCCGCTTTTGCGGGGAGTTTCCGGGCAGATTTTACGACGTGGGAATTGCCGAAGGACACGCCGCCAGCATGGCGGCGGGGCTCGCCTCCGGCGGAATGAAACCTGTCTTTGCCGTTTACTCCACATTTTTGCAGCGCTCGTATGACATGATAATCCACGACGTGGCCATCGGCGGATACCACGTTGTGCTTGCAGTTGACCGCGCCGGCCTTGTAGGCGGAGACGGTGAGACACATCAGGGGGTGTTTGATGTCAGCGCCCTTCTGTCTGTGCCTGGAATGACTGTGTTTTGCCCGGCAAGCTACAGTGAGCTTCGTGACATGACGGAGCGTGCCGTTATGGAGATAGGCGGCCCCGCGGCGGTCAGATATCCGAAGGGGAGCGAGGGCGAGTACACAGGCGGCGGAAGCGAGGCTGTACGCGTTTTAGCTTCAGGGTCAGACCTCACGCTGATTACGTATGGGATAAATATAAACGATGTACTTGCCGCCGGTAAAATGCTGGCGGAAAAGGGCGTTGGCTGCGATATAATAAAGCTTGGCATCATAAAGCCGCTTTGTTTTGAAGAGATTGAAAAATCCGCGTTAAAAACCGGCAGGGTAATAGTAGTGGAGGAGGTAGTATCCTCCGGGTGCGTGGGCGAGCTTATTATGGCGCACCTGTCGGAGAAAGAAATCCCGGTGAGGGGCGAATGTCTAAACCTGGGAGACAACTTTATTGAGCACGGAGATGTGAAGAGTCTCAGAGCGCTCTACGGGATTGACCCGGAGGGAATTTGCCGTGCCGCAGAAAGGGTTATGGAGAGATGAGCAAGACAAGGCTGGACGTCCTTATGACGGAAAAGGGCCTGGCGCCGAGCCGCGAAAAAGCCCGGGCCATGATAATGAGCGGCGTGGTTTTTGTGGGTGGTCAGCGTGTTGACAAGCCGGGCACCCAGGTTCCAGACGACGGAGAGATTGAAATACACGGCCAGACCCAGCAGTATGTCAGCCGCGGCGGACTGAAGCTTGAAAAGGCCATACGAGAGTTTTCTGTTGACCCCGCCGGCAAGACCTGTATTGACTGCGGGGCCTCCACAGGCGGATTTACAGATGTGCTGCTCAAAAACGGGGCCAGCAAGGTGTACGCGATTGACGTGGGTTACGGACAGCTTGCCTGGAGCATAAGAAGCGACGAGCGGGTTGTGGTAATGGAGCGCACGAATATACGAAATGTCACCAGGGAGCAGATACCCGACGAGCCTCAGCTTGCCGCGATTGACGTGTCGTTTATATCCCTTTCAAAGGTGCTGCCGGTTTTAAAGGAGCTGCTATCTCCGGACGGTGAAGTCGTGTGCCTTATAAAACCCCAGTTTGAGGCGGGGCGGGGCAAGGTCGGGAAAAAAGGCGTTGTCCGGGAACTATCCACCCACATAGAGGTGCTGGAAAATTTCCTTAAAAACGCCGCCGAGGCCGGATTTGGCGTACTCGATATAACATTTTCACCGATAAAGGGGCCGGAGGGCAACATAGAGTATCTGGGACACCTCATATCCGGGGCGGAAAGCCGGGCGATAGATGTGGCGGAAATTGCCGAAAAATCCCACGGGGAGCTGAAGTGATGAAAAAGTTTTTACTCTGTCCGAGTATTGTGAGAGACGCCGGGCTGGAGCTTACAGCAGAGGTTGACAGTTTAATCCGGGAAAATGGGGGAACGGCGGTTGTGTGCCCTCTTGCAGACGGGGAGGATATCTCTCTGCCGGAGGGGCTTTGTTACTCCACGCTTGAGCGGGAGGCCGGGGACGCATTTATGGCCATAGCCTTTGGGGGAGACGGTACGATACTCCGCACGGCCCGGGCCGTCGGGGAGTATAATGTCCCAATTCTGGCGGTAAACATGGGAAATATCGGGTTTATGGCGGAGCTTGACCCCGGGGACATATCTAGGATAAGGGATATATTTGACGGGGAGTACAGGATAAACCGCAGAATAATGATTGACGCTGAGTTATGCCGGGACGGTCAGGTAATTTACAGCGATTTCGCCCTGAACGACGTGGTTATAAAGGGCGTCACAAAGGTAATTGACATTGAAGTGTCCGGCGATGGACAGCCGATTTACCACTTTTCAGGCGATGGGGCGGTAATCGCCACACCGACGGGTTCCACGGCATACTCCATGTCTGCCGGGGGACCGATTGTGGAGCCGGACGCGGACAATATTATAGTAACGCCCATATGTGCCCATGCCCTGCTTGCACGGTCCTTTGTCCTGTCGCCGGAGCGAAAGGTGAGCATTTTGGTGGGGAGCGAAAAGACAAATGCGGCATATATGTCGGTGGACGGGCGGGACGCCGTAGATGTCAGGCCCGGAGATATAATAAACATATGCGTGTCGGACAGGGTCACGGAGCTTGTACAGCTCACGAAGAGGAGCTTTTACAGAAAAGTATACGAGAAATTAGGTGAAAAAAGATGAAAAACATGCGCCAGAACACAATAATGGAGCTGATTCTTTCCCAGGATATTGAGACGCAGAACCAGCTCATTGAGGCACTGGAAAAGGCGGGGATAAAGAGCACCCAGGCAACAGTGTCGAGAGACATCAAGGAGCTTCACATTATAAAGGAGCTGTCGCCTGACGGACGGTACAGGTATGCGCCCGCCCATAAAAAGGAGCTTCAGAATCACTCGGCAAGGCTCAAGGCCATATTCCGGGAGAGCCTCACCTCATGTGTGTGCGCCCAGAATATAATTGTCATAAAAACTCTGCCGGGGCTTGCCTCCGCCGCGTGCAGCGCAATTGACGGAATGGGGATAAGCACCGTTGCCGGAACTCTTGGGGGCGATGACACGGGATTTATCTGCATGTTTACAAACGAGGACGCCCTGCAGCTCTGTGAGGAAATAAAATCCATGATGAAATAGCGTTTTCTCCGGGAATTTCAGGGGATTTGACTTTTATACATAACACAGAGTTTAACGGCCTTTTATAATGGAGTGTTTTAAATGCTTAATCTTCTCCACATTGAAAATATCGCGGTAATTGAAAAAGCCGACGTTGAATTTACCCCGGGTCTCAACGTGCTGACAGGAGAGACCGGCGCGGGAAAATCCATAGTAATAGACGCCCTAACCGCAGTGACCGGTGGACGGCTTTCACGGGATACGGTGCGTACCGGGGCGAAAAATGCCGTCGTCACTGCTGTTTTTGACGACACGTTTTCCGACGAGTGGTATCAAGACAGCGGTATAGAGCGCGATGAGGACGGCCAGCTTTTTATTACCAGAAAGATAACGCCTGAGGGGAAAAACAGCTGCCGCATAAACGGGACTCCTGTGTCGGTTGTCCAGCTTCGGCAGCTCTGCGGCGGACTTGTGGACATTCACGGCCAGAACGACGGGCGAAAGCTCCTCGACGAGGCGTTTCACCTCAAATATCTGGACGGGTTTGCCAGAGACAATGAGGCGCTTGCAGATTACGCCGCGGCATATGAGGCGCTTAAGAGCGCGAGGGAAGAGCTTGAACGCCTTACTGTGGATTCCGCTGAAATTGAGAGAAAGACCGATATGCTTAAGTTTCAGATTGAGGAACTTCAGCGGGCGGAGATAACGCCGGGAGAGCGCGACGAGAAAGAAGCGCGCCGCGACCTGTTGAAGAATGCGTCAAAGCTCATAGATGAGGTAGATGAGGCCTATGCGGCACTTTACGGCGGGAACGGTTCAGAGGGGGCGGAAGCCCTGATTGATATTGCCGCGGCGGCGGTGCGTTCCGCCTCCCGCTATGCCGGGGACCTGGAAAAAATAGCCGATACATTATCTGAGGCGGGCTGCCTGGTGCAGGACGCGGCGGAAGAGCTGCGGGATTTTAAGTACAGTCTCGATTATTCACCTCAGGAACTGGATGAGCTTGAGGACAGGCTGTCGGTTATTAAGCGCATGTGCAGAAAGTACGGCCCGGAGGAAGCGGACGTTGTCGCCTTTTATGAAAACGCAAGGCAGGAGCTGGAAAACATGGAGTTTTCCGACGAGCGCCGTGAAAAGCTTGAAGCTGAGGTTTTAAAGCTATCAAAGGCTGCTGTGGAAAAGGCCGGCGTTTTGACAGAAATACGTGAAAAGGCGGCCCGGCAACTGGAAAAGAGGATAACCGCAGAGCTTTCCGAGCTCAACATGAAGGGCGTCAGGTTCCGCGTGGCAATTGAAAAGCTGGGAGAGCCGGGAAGCCACGGCATGGACAGCGTTACGTTTTTGATGTCGGCAAACGCCGGAGAGGAGCCGGGAAGAATCAGCAGGATTGCCTCCGGCGGCGAGCTGTCACGTATTATGCTGGCAATGAAAAATGTGCTGGCGGAAAAAGACGGGGAGACAATGGTGTTTGATGAGATTGACACCGGAGTTTCAGGAATTGCCGCCCAGAGGGTAGGGGAGAAGCTGGCCGCTCTGTCCAGGCAGCGGCAGGTGCTCTGCGTCACCCATCTTCCGCAGATTGCCGCAATGGCGGATACTCAGTTTGCCATTGAGAAAAGTGAAACAGACGGCAGGACTTATACTACCGTAACCTGTCTTGACACGAAGGGGCGCGTCCGGGAGCTTGCACGGCTCACAGGCGGGGATAATGTTACAGATACGACGCTCTCCAGCGCGAAAGAGCAGCTTGAGGCGGCGGAAAAGTTTAAGGCCTCACTGTAACATAAAGTACGGGAGATTTTGGTTCCGGCGCCGCGGGCTTCACCTATCAGAGTGTTACAGGGGCGCGTCCGGGAGCCGCAGAGGGTGACAGCACTGCTAAAAGTGATACTAAATACTGCACAAACTGCGGTACTGCTATAGCTCCGGGAAGAGATACATGCTGGAAGTGCGGAGAAAAGCTGTAAAAAGCGGTTGACAATGCATTTTTGCGTGTTATAATACACAACATGGAAGCGGATAACGCATTGACGGGCACAAGTAGCGCCATTTAAGTCTGTCAGAGAGCTCCCGGTTTGGTGAAAGGGAGGGAGACAAATGGTTGCGAATACAGCCCTGAGCGGTTCACCGAAAGGCGTCTGCCTGGTAGGCTGAGACGGGTCCTCCCGTTACAGGGGACGAGCATGTTTTTTAGTGCTCTCTGAGGCCGCGCGCCGCAAGGCGGCGGTAAATCAGGGGTGGTACAGCGTAAATTGCGCCCTCTGTCATTTATTTGACAGAGGGCTTTATTTTTTATTAAAAGGAGTAAGTTAGATGACACTTTATGAAGAGCTGAAAGCAAGGGGCCTCATAGCGCAGGTGACGGACGAAGAGGAGATAAGTGAGCTTATAAACAACGGAAAAGCCACATTTTATATAGGCTTTGACCCCACCGCCGACTCGCTGCATGTGGGCCACTTCATGGCTCTCTGTCTTATGAAGAGAATGCAGATGGCGGGAAACCGGCCAATCGCCTTAATCGGCGGCGGTACCGGAATGATAGGCGACCCCTCCGGCAGAACGGACATGCGCCAGATGATGACGCCGGAGACAATCCAGCACAACTGCGACTGCTTTAAAAAGCAGATGAGCAAGTTTATCGACTTTTCTGAGGGAAAGGCCCTAATGGTGAACAATGCCGACTGGCTTTTAAAGCTCAATTATATAGAGCTTCTGCGCGAGGTGGGCGCGTGCTTTTCAGTGAACAACATGCTGAGGGCTGAGTGCTACAAAAACAGAATGGAAAAAGGGCTCTCCTTTTTGGAGTTTAACTACATGATAATGCAGAGCTATGACTTCTATGCCCTGTACCAGAAGTACGGCTGTCAGATGCAGTTCGGCGGCGACGACCAGTGGAGCAATATGCTTGGCGGCACGGAGCTCATACGTAAAAAGCTGGGCAAGGACGCATATGCCATGACTATAACCCTGCTGTTAAATTCAGAGGGCAACAAGATGGGCAAAACCGCAAAGGGAGCCGTGTGGCTTGACCCCAACAAGACAAGCCCATATGAGTTTTACCAGTACTGGCGCAATGTTGGCGATGCCGACGTGATAAAATGCCTCAAGATGCTCACCTTCCTGCCCTTGGAGGAGATTGAGACGATGGAGAGCTGGGAGGGAAGCCAGCTCAACCGGGCGAAGGAAATCCTCGCTTATGAGCTCACGGCCCTGGTGCACAGCCGTGAGGAGGCTGAAAAGGCCCAGGAGACGGCGAGGGCGCTGTTTTCCTCCGGCGGAGCCGCCGAGATGCCGACCTGCACACTTACGGAGGCCGACCTTGAGGACGGCAGGATTGACATTCTCTCAATCCTTGTAAAGAGCGGACTGTGCACCTCCAGAGGAGACGCCCGCCGAAATGTACAGCAGGGCGGAGTTGAGGCAGACGGAGAAAAGGTGACAGATATTGCCCTCAGCTTTGACGGGGAAAAGCTCACCGGCGACGGAATTGTTGTAAAGCGCGGCAAAAAGAATTTCAGGCGGATTGTCATGGAGTAAGGGCAAAAACCATACAATTATGCATAAGAGCAGACGGAGAAACCCGTCTGCTCTTACTTCTTTATCATGTTCATTTCGTCTCGCAGCCTGTTTAACATATGGGTCATGGCAAACATAAGCGTCTCATAGTGCATGTAGTCGAGAATATTTTTGTCCACCAGTATTTGCAGGCTTGGTGGGAATTCGTCATCGGCGTCCCAAAAACGAAGCAGTACCTGTAAAAATGGAAACATGTCCATCTCATATGCTGTATCTCCTCCGTCTGCTTGCCTGCCACCAAGACTTTCACAGGCAATTTTTAAAAGCTCTGTTTTGCCGGAAAAGTATTCGCCGGAGCCAGCGAAGAAATCTCCGCTCTTAGTCAGAAAGCCGGATTTGACAGCTGACAGACTGGAGATATTCACCCATTCATGTGAGGGGAGGCGCCCGTCTTTGGAGTAGCACAGTACATCGTATATAGTCATGGCCTCATTATAATCCGCGTTGTCCTGACTATTAGAATGGGTAAAGCGGAGTACTTTTCCTGTATGCCGGTCAATACCGTATGTAAGACCGAAAAAGCATATGTAGATGTACGCGCTGTCGTGTTCAAGACTGAATTTATCAATTATTTTATCCTGGTCATATTGCAGAAAAACGTCTGCCATGCTGTCTTTCATTTTTTCATAGTTTGACTTTGGGGTTCCTGACATTGTTTTAGGCCTCCTTCTTATAATGCTCTGTCCATATAATATAACCGGCATGACAGGCATGTCAAACTTTTCATGGTATTGTAAAGCGCCGCGGCTTTAGCCGCGGCGCTTTACCTTAAGACAATGTTTCGGCATTATAGTTTGCCGGTAAGTTGCCTGTTTTATTATAGCGTATGGGAATTACAGAACCCTTAAAGGTTACTGCATGTTGCTCTCATAAGCCTG
>CAJFTV010000018.1 GCA_904420055.1 Candidatus Alloscillospira gallinarum
CAATTTATCTTTTTATATAATTCAAATTTATCTTTTCAGGCACCGAAGTTCCTCATCAGACAAATATCGCCAGTCTCCAGGCTTTAATCCTCCAAGTTTAATTCCACCGTAGGAAACTCTCTCCAGTCGCTGAACCTTAAGACCTGCTTTTTCACACATTTTTCTTATTTGCCTGTTGCGTCCCTCTGTGAGCCTGAATTCAAGCCTTGCGGCTTTGTCAGACCGGGATAAAATCCTGACCTTTACAGGCTTTATTATGTATCCGTCTATCTCCATCGGCGCACAGAGCAGTGCTGATATTTGGTCATTTACTTCTCCGCGCACACGGACATTATATATTTTTTCCTTTAAATGAGACGGGTGCATCATCATGTTTGCAAATTCGCCGTCGTTTGTAAGAAGCAGAAGGCCGCAGGAGTTTAAATCAAGCCTTCCTATGGGATATACTCTTGCAGGACAGTCTCTCAAAAGGTCCATAACTGTTTTTCTGCCCTTTTCGTCTGACACAGTGGTGACATAGCCCTCCGGCTTATTAAGGGCGATGTACACGGGCTCAGGCCGCAAATTCAGCGGCTTTCCGCAGACGATTATAGTGTCTTTTTCATCGTCTGCGGTCATGCCGAGTGTTGCTGTCTTTCCGTTGACAGTAACCTTCCCTTCAGATATGAGCTGCTCCGCGGCGCGGCGGGAGGCCGCGCCGTGAGCGGATATTATCTTTTGCAGTCTGCCTGTCAAATAAGTTCATTCCTTTCTGCTTCAGGAGAAAATAGGATATCCGGCAGAATTTTTAATGTAGAAAAACCATGCCCATCTGAGTTTTTCCCAAAAATTGAGCTCCGCATTTTCCGCGACCTCTACAGTGTCCACATAATATAGCTCATACCGGCCTATGGCAACTCCGTCCTTAATGATTTCCAGGTATCCGGCCGTGTCTCCTCCGGTTACAGGGGCATACTCAAATTTTGGCAGACAGACCTGTACCGATAAATCTGCGTTCTTTTCAAGGAGTATGCTCTCTGTTTTTGGAGAGACATACACAAGCTCCCTCTCCCCGGAAATTACAGGTACGGCGAGATTGTCATAAAACTTGTAGAGCATGTAGGTATCATATAAACTGTCGTAAAGTGCCGAGTGGTCATTCCAGTCGTCCCTGTCGTTTAACGTGACGCATATAAGGCGCATGCCGTCTCTCTCACAGCACGTTACAAGTGTGCGGCCGGCGATAGAGGTATAACCGGTTTTGCCGCTTACAACGCCGTCACAGCTCCACAGGAGCTTATTGTGGTTTGTCAGTGTCTGTCCGGAGAGTTCATATGTCTTAGTGCCTGAAATCTCGGCAAAAATCTCATTTTCCATGGCATAGGCCATTATTTTGGCCATATCTTTTGCAGTTGAATAGTGGCTCTCATCATCAAGCCCGTGCGGATTTGCAAAACTCGTGTCCTCACAGCCAAGCTCTTGTGATTTTTTGTTCATGAGCTTTACAAATTCCGCCTCACTGCCGGACGTGTGGCACGCGAGGGCGACTGCGGCGTCGTTTCCAGAGGAGAGCATAAGCCCGTAAAGAAGCTCAATAACCGTATACCTGTCACCTGCCCGCAGGTTCATAGAGGACCCTTCCGTTTTTAAATATCCTGGGAGAATCTCAACAATTTCCTCCATTTCACAGTTCTCTGCAACAATTACACATGTCATTATTTTGGTAATACTGGCAATTGGCAGTTTAGTATCCGCGTTCAGCTCGTACAGGACCTCTTCAGTGTCCGGCTGGTAAACTATGGCGGCCTGGGCATTTACGTCCACATTCATCTGTATGACCGGCTCTGACGGGAAATCCGCCGAGAGCAGGGTAAGCGCCGCAGAAAAAGCGGCTAAAAGTTTTTTCAAAATAAGCACCACCTGTTTATAGTCAAGGTAGTGCTTATTATTTGTAATCTGCGGGAGATTATTCTGCGGCTGTATTTCCGCTGTCTTTTTTCAGTTTGCGGACCACATCGTCAATCTTGTCCATTATATCGGGAATGAGCTCTATAACCCTGTCCGCCGTCGTGGACACGGGCGGCTCGATGTTCATTATACGGACACTTCCCTCTTTTATGACGACAAAGGCCACAGGGGTTATTTTAATTCCGGCGCCAGAGCCTGCGCCATATGGGTCGCGGCTTCCGGCTTTGCCGTTTTTGGTCTGAAATTCAGACCCGCCTCCGGCAAATCCCACGCTCACCTTTGACACCGGTATGAGCGTTATGCCGTCAGACGTGGTAATAGGCTGACCGATTATAGTGTTTGCGTCTGTAATCTCTCTGATTTTTCCCATCGCCTCGGAGATAAAATCACTGACAGGGTATTTGTCCATAAATGTACACGCCTTTCTCCATCAGAATAAATTCATTATAGCCTTAAAATCCAGTTTCAGCAAGATATATATGAGCTCCCACACAGCTATTGACACATCGGCGCAGAGATAAATACGGTCCTCAGACTCAACAAAATCGGTCTCAGTGTGGACCAGGCATTTTTTTATATTGAACGCGCTGTTCAGTGCCGGAACCAGCCAATCTGTTGCCGCTGCAACTCTGCCGTACTTTATTGCCGTATCGGCCGGGTCATCAGAGGCAATTGTGTATACAACCGTAAGTCTGTTAATCTTCAGCCTTATACGCAGCCTGTTCAGTGCCTGCACAACTGTGGGAATTACTGCCTTTACACGCTTTGCCGTCTCACCAATACTGCGCTTTGATTTTGGCGGCTTTTCCTTTTGCGGAGGGGAGGACTTTTTCTTTCTGGATTTTTTTTTCTTTTCTTTCTCTGGGAAAACCTGAATTTTAACGAAAGCAACTTTTAAAAACAGCAGTGCACCCTCCTGAGAGTACTCAAAAAAGGCTCCGAGCCTTAAAAGTCCCACAACTATAAAAAGCAGAAGTATACCCAAAATGATATACAGGGCAATCATGTGGCCTCAGCCTCCGTTTCCGGGGCGCTGTCAACCGTTTTCAGCGCGTTAATCGCCTCGATTATCTTCATCTGGCCGTCCTCTTCGCCGCCGCTGTCCGGCAGCGGCGGAAGCTCGTCAATAGAGCTTATGTTGAAAGTACGCAGAAACGTATCTGTTGTTTTAAAGAGCACAGGTCGTCCGGGCACCGCAAGTTTTCCGCATGGCTCAATAAGCCCCTTATTCTGCAGCAGCCCCACTGTATACGCGCTGTCAACGCCGCGAACCTGCTCTATATATGCCCTTGTGACAGGCTGAAAATACGCAACTACAGCAAGCACCTCCAGCGATGTCTGAGACAGCTGCGGTGGCTTGCGTGTCTCAAGAGCAAGGCGTATTTCATCTGCGTACTCCGGAGCTGAACACATCTGCAGGGAATCCTCAAGACGGATAATCCGGATACCCCTCCGTTCAAAGCTGTAACGGTCGCCAAGGGCCGCCGCTGTATCAAGTACAAGGCGTTCTTCAATTCCAAGTACTGCGGCAATGCGCTTTGCCGTAACAGGCTCGCCTGCCGCAAACAGTATTCCCTCAATTGCGCCCTCAATATCACGAATTTCCATCTGCTCCCCCCTCTTCCTCAATATTTATCTCAGTGTCAATACCTGTGTAAGTCAGGTCAGTGTCATCTCCGTCACCGGTAAGAAGTGCAGTGCCGGATTTTACAAGCTGCAGGACGGAAATAAATGTTGCCACAATCTCCGACCGGCTTTTGCAGTTAAAAAACAGGGTGTAGAGGCGCAGTTTTGACTGGGCCTTAAGGTTTTGGAGAATTTCCTGCGCCTTGTCAGCAACTGGATAAATAATTGGCTTTGGATAACTCAGCACGGACTGCGGCATAAACACCTGTGTGCCGTCGTCTCTGCGCGTCATTTTTACAAAAGCATTTAAAAGGTCGGACTTATCGTGGACGTATCGGTATTCGCTGTTCGCCTTTAAAGGCTCCGGCGGCTTGACAATATATCCGCTGCCCTTCTGAAAAAGCTCTTTAAAGCTGGCGGTAACATGCTTAATTCTGTCATAATCACTGCGCCGCCTCAGGCTCTCAAGGCTTGAGATGAGCTGTTCAAGCTCCGAAACATCTTCTTCGTTGTCTGCGAGGAGTACCTTGGATTTTATATATGCCAGATGCGATGCCATTGCCACGAACTCACTGGCAATTTCAAGGTCCATCTCCTCCATCTTTTTCAGATAGTCAAGATACTGCTCCAGTATGAGTGATATGCTTATGTCACGTATCTCTATTTTGTTTTTGCTCAACAGCTGAAGTATGAGAGAAAGCGGACCCTCAAAGTCCTCCATATCCTCTCTGCCGTGGACAACACCCTCCAGCCTGAAAATCGGGTCGGTCAATAAAATCACCATTCTGCCGCATTAGCGCGGCGGCAAATTAAAAAATAAGTTGGGACAATTCATAAGCGCCCCTGGCTATGACAAACAGCTTGTCTACGAGAAAGGATACTGCCTCTGACAATGGACGCCCTAAAACGCCTGTTGCCACCAGGAGCACAAGAATTAACATGCCGTATCGCTCGTACCGCATCAGCTTGAAATACGCCCTGTCGGAGATTACCGAATACAATACCTTTGAACCGTCCAGAGGCGGTATTGGTATTATATTGAATATCGCAAAGGCAATGCTTATATATGCGGTCATGTACAGCACCTGCAGCACAATTTCTCCAAAGGAAGATGACCACAAAAGCGGAAAGAAAAAACCATATAAGAACAGGAACACAATACTCAGTAAAACATTCGAGACCGGGCCGGCCAGAGCCGATATTGTCATGCCCCGCTTTGGGTACTTAAAATTGCGCATGTCGATAGGCACTGGTTTTGCCCAGCCGAAATGAAAGACAGCCAGCATTACAAGGCCGATTATATCTATGTGCTTTAACGGATTGAGAGTAAGGCGCCCGGCGTTTTTTGCCGTGGGGTCTCCCAGCTTGTATGCCACAAATCCGTGAGCACACTCGTGAATGGTCATACACAGAATAGCCGGGATTATTGATATGAGCACATTTGTCAGTACTGACCAGTCAAGATTTCTCAAAACATCAGCCATATATTATCCTCTCGCCGCACCTTCAATTACCTCTATAAGCCTGTCCCGACCGGTTCCCTTCTCCGCGGAAAAGGGAATTATTTCCGTGTCTTGAGGAAGCGCCAAGGTGTCACGTATGAGCTCAAGGCACCCGGAAACCTGACTTGGCTTTACTTTGTCAAGCTTGTTTGCCACGACAGTAAAGGGACACCCTGTCCCCTTGAACCACTGTGCCATTGTGACGTCGTCACCAGTTGGCTTATGGCGGCAGTCAACTATCATTATACCGTGGGTTATAAGGTCGGTCCGGGCAAAATACTGCTCCATAAGACGG